>JAGBNO010000124.1 GCA_017634355.1 Lachnospiraceae bacterium | reverse complement strand
ATAAAGGACTATAGCCCCACTGTCAGGAACAATATACAGGTGGCGAGCTCCACATGGGACGCCATACATGCGGGCATGCGGGCGGCCGTGGAGCACTATGGGGCATTCGAGGACTTCCCCATGACGGCCGCAGGGAAGACGGGGACCGCCCAGCAGTCTGAGACCAGGCCGAACCATGCCCTCTTCATAGGCTTTGCGCCCTACAATAAGCCTGAGATTGCTGTTGCGACAAGGATAGCATACGGCTATACCTCCTCCAATGCGGCCGAGGTTACGAGGGATGTCTTCAGATATTATTTCAAGCTTGCGGACAAGGAGGAGATCATCAAGGGTGAGGCCGTGCTGCCGGACAGCGCCGCCATAGGAGATTAGCCTATGCCAAAGCAATATCATGTGAGGAATTATGACTTTATCCTGATCTTTTTTTCCCTGGCCATAGCCATTTATGGGGTGGTCATAATAGGGAGCGCAAGGGAGTCCGTGCAGTTCAGGCAGATAGTGGGGCTGGGGATAGGCTTTGTGGCGATGGTGGCGCTCTCGCTCATCGACTACAGGAGCCTCTTGAATTTCTACTGGTTCTATTATTTCCTCAGCATCATTCTCTTATTGTCCGTGAAGGTCTTAGGCCGTACCGTGGGCGGCGCGACACGCTGGATAGAGGTGGCGGGAGTACGCTTCCAGCCGTCCGAGACGGTCAAGTTTTTATTGATTCTATTCTTTGCAAAGTTTATAATGGAAAGAAAGCGAAGAATGAACCGCCTTAGGACTCTGGGCTTCGCTGGGGTCCTATTCCTGATTCCGTGGTATTTGGTCTACGATGAACCTGACCTGTCTACCAGCATAGTGCTCATGGCCATATTCCTTACGATGATGTTCATAGGAGGGCTATCATGGAAGGTAATTCTGGGCGTCCTCGCAGTGGCTGTGCCCATACTGGTCCTCGGCCTCATGCTTATACTCCAGCCTGACCAGGAGCTGATAAAGGGCTACCAGCAGACCAGGATACTCGCATGGCTGCAGCCCGACAAATATGCCAACGAAGAGGGCTACCAGCAGCAGAATTCCATAGTGGCCATAGGCTCAGGGCAGCTGATGGGGAAGGGATACAAGAATAATGAGGTTGGCTCCGTGAAGAACGGGAACTTTATCTCTGAGCCCCAGACCGACTTCATTTTTGCCATAGTGGGCGAGGAACTGGGCTTCGTGGGCTGTATGGCCATACTTATACTGGATTTACTTATAATCATAGAGACATTGAGGATAGGATGGAGCAGCTCCGACCTTGCCGGAACGCTCATAGCATCGGGGGTGGCGGCGCATGTAGGCTTTCAGACCTTCCTGAATATAGGCGTTACTACAGGACTTATGCCCAATACAGGACTGCCCCTGCCCTTTGTGAGCTATGGGGCTACGTCCCTCGTGAGCCTGTTTATGGAGCTGGGGGTAGTTTTGAATGTAGGCCTTTTCAGGATAAGGGAGAATGCGAGGTTCTAGAACAGGGTCAGGATCGAAAACCCGTCGAAGAATCATCGAAAAAGGGGAGGTGTTTATAGATGAAGATAGGTCTCGTGGCACATGATGCCAAAAAGACACTCATGCAGAACTTCTGCATAGCTTACAGGTCTATTCTGGCTAAACATGATATCTACGCCACCGGCACTACCGGGCGGCTTGTGGAGTCCGTGACCAATCTGAAGATACATAAACTTTTGGCAGGGCATCTGGGGGGAGTCCAGCAGCTTAGGACCCAGATAGAGCAGAATGAGATTGACATGGTTATTTTCCTTCGTGACCCGCAGACCGTTGCGGATAATGAAAAGAACATAAACCAGATAGTGCATGTATGCGATATGCACAATATTCCCATGGCCACAAATATTGCTACGGCGGAGCTGCTTATCAAGGCCCTGGACAGGGGCGACCTGGAATGGCGGGAGATATACAGGTAAATGGGCTATTCATTTGAGGCTGCTTTTCGGAAGGACGGGTCCTTAGGCGGCTTTCCGCATTTTATCAGGCTCAGAGCGGTACTTTTAATAGCCATTCTGGCATTTGCTGCCACGGGCTGTGGCGGCACGGACTACGACATGCCCTTTCAGGTGGACAGGAGGGAGAGCGCATTCCGCTTTGAGACCAGCGATACCGGAAATACTGCGGAAACCTTTGCAAGCAAGCTCGCTGTAGTGAGCTCGGATGTGATCATAGGGGAGGAGATACCCGCAGGAGAGAAATCATACGCCTCTGCGGTACTGATGGACATAGATCACGCCGCGCCCCTCTATGCGAGGAATGCCTTTGCGACCTTGTATCCTGCCAGCATGACCAAGGTGCTTACGGCTATAGTAGCGCTTAAAAACGCCCAGATGGACCAGGTGCTGACTGCGGATTCCGACTGCGTCCTGACGGAGGCCGACGTGCAGAAGGTGGGTTTGAAGCCGGGGGACACCATGACCATGGACCAGGCCCTGCACATACTCTTAATCTATTCCGCCAATGATGTGGCCATACTCATAGCGAAGAATCTGGGCGGCTCGGTGGAGGGCTTTGCGGAGCTCATGAACGAGGAGGCTAAGCGCATAGGCGCTACGAATTCCCATTTTGTGAACCCCCACGGCCTGCACGATGAGAATCATTATACCACCGCCTACGATATGTATTTATTATTTAATGAGGCCGTGAAGGACGAGCGTTTCAACCAGATAATAGCGATGAATACATACTCTGCCACTTATCAGGATGCGTCTGGGGCACTGGTGGACTTCAGCTGCGAGAATACGAACCGCTTCCTCAAGGGTGACATATATCCCCCTTCAAATATCACTGTAGTAGGAGGGAAGACAGGCACGACACTGGCCGCGGGGCGCTGCCTCGTGATGCTCTCTAAGGATGAAAAGGGCAATAGCTATGTATCCTGCGTAATGAAGAGCGATTCCATAGATGTGATGTACGGTAAGACCAACTCCCTTTTGGGGCTCATAGGGGGGACATAAGGGCATGGGAAAGCATCCTAAGTCTGGTCCTGTGAAGCGGCAGCTCTTTCTTATAAAGAACAGCCGTTCTTTTTATCAGAGGCCAAGGCTCCATGGGAATTTTTTTGAGGACAAAGTCCCCAAGGGCGTAACTGTATTAAGGCAGAAGGGGGCTGATGAGACGGCCTTTGCGCCCTCCCTTGCAAAAGAAGTGGGGACCATAGGCTTTTCTGGCTATTTCCTGAAGGTCATGAAAAGCGGAATAGAGACGGTGCTGCCCTTGGGCACCAGGATGGTGGCTCTCGTTCTGAATGATGAGGGCTTTGAAATAAGGCGCTTTCAGGAAACGGACGTGGAGGAGCACAAGATCCTGAACGTGCTCAAGCTCTGTTCGAGGAAGGGGCTCAGGGTCAGGATAACTATGTTTCAGGACATAGTGAATTTCAGGCTGTCGGTGGAATTTCCTTTCAAGAGGTTCTCGCAATAGGCCTGGGCTTTAAGGGGATTTGATATAGTAATCTATATGATAATAAAAGGAGGGCTATAAAGATCATGAAAAAAGGGAGGACTAACCTTACACTTAATATAGACGCAGAGGTAAAGGAAGAGGCTGAGAAGGTCTTATCTGAGCTAGGAGTCAGGACGGGCGACGCGGTAGAGATGTTCTTCAGGCAGGTTATCATGCAGGGAGGGCTTCCCTTCAAGGTAAAGCTGCCCAGGGTGAGGAAGAGGCTTATACCGGCCCTTGACTATATTTCTGACAGCCTGGGGGATAAGTACGCAGAGCCTGCGGAAGCAGAGGCTGTCAGGACAGAGAAGGGCGCTGGCGCAGAGGATTACGGCGCGGATTCTGAAAAAGCGGACTCCGCCGAGGCCGCTGACGCGGAAGTATTTAGCCCTAAGGAGAATGAGGCCGCGGAGACAAAAAAGCCTGCCGAAACGGAGAAGGCAAAGCCCAAAGGAAAAAAGATCACTTCAAAGGCGACACTCGTTATAAAAGAGCCCAAAAAGCCTGAGCCTGAACCCGAATCCGGAGAAGAGGATGCCCAAAAAGCGGGTTCTTCAGAGCAGAACGGGAATAGCGGCATAGCAGAGGGCCAGACAGAAGACAGTGATGCAGCCAGAGAGGATGCGGCAGGATTAAAAGTGGATGCAGGGCCGGATGCAAAGGAGGAATTTGCGGCAGAAGATGCTTCAGCGGCCACTGCGGTGCGGCCTGAGAACGGCCAGGCCGATGAGTCCGGAGCCACTGCGCCTGCGCAAGGCACCGAGGCTACTCAAACCGAAGCATATACGCCTGCGCAAAGTGCCCAGATTGCCCAGAATGAAGCTAATGCGCCTATGCAGGGCAGCCAGGCTCCTTCAAATATTTCAGGGGAAGCTTCCACGGCTGGCGAAGCCTCATCAGTGCAGGCCGCAGAGACCCTTTCGTCTGCCCCTGAGGCCGCCATACAGACCGAGGCCCCTGCCGCCGTGCATCAGGAAAAGCCCAGGATACCTTCTATAATAGAGCTTAGGAGGGATGTGGAAACAGGTCTCTATAAGATTTCGGTATTTATTCATGACAATGAGGAAGAGGACGGGAAGGCCTGGATAGGGGACCTCATGATAGGGGACGAGCACCAGAATGTGGGCAAGCTTTCCTCAATTACGAGGGAGGACGGGACCATAGATACGGATGAGTTCCGTTTCTCAAAGGATGTGTCCTATGTGGAGCACTCCTATGCACGTAAATATATGTACACGGACTCTGCGCCCATGACGGCGAGGGAGATGGTGGATGTGGCCTGCGACTTCCTGCACGAGAAGGGCGTGGAGGCCATAAGCTACTTCTCAGCGAGTAATAGCGACAGGAGCAAGATGGAGGAGATAGGCTTTTCCTATATGGGCAAGAGCCAGTCAGGGCTCCTGCCTGTGAACCAGTATGTGAGGTGAAAGGGGGGAGTCCTTGAGGCTGTCCAGGTCCCCGAAAAACCCTGGGTAGGATATGGAGACGCAGGCGGCATCCTTTATCTCTGTCTGCCTTGCGTCAGAGCTTGCCAGGGCCGCAATGGAAAAGCTCATGGCTATCCTGTGGTCCTTTGCAGTCTCTATGACGGCGTGGTGCAGGGGGGTGGGGCCATGTATGACCATGCCGTCTGAAGTGGCCTCCACATCTGCCCCCATGCGCCTTAGGTTCTCTGTCGTGAGCTTTATCCTGTCGGATTCCTTTACCTTCAGCTCGGCGGCATCTCTTATGACGGTATCGCCCTCCGCCCTTGTGGCTATCACGGCTATGAGCGGGATTTCATCTATGAGGGAGGGGATCAGGCTCCCGCCTATCTCAGTTCCCTTTAATTCAGAGTAGCGTACGAGTATGTCAGCCCGCCTTTCCCCGGCGGCTGTTTTCTCGTTTAGGAATGTAAGGTCAGCTCCCATGGCCTTTAATACCCTTATTATCCCATCCCTTGTGGGATTGATGCCCACATTCTTTAATAGGACCTCAGATTCCGGTACCATAAGGGCCGCACCCAGGAAGTATGCCGCGCTGGATATGTCGCCCGGAACCGTGATGCTCTGGGCTTTAAGCATGTTTCCGGGGCGCAGGGAGACGGTGGGACTATCTAAACTTCCGGGGCTTATATCCGCGCCGAAAGATGAGAGCATGAGTTCGGTATGGTTTCTGGATAGGACCGGCTCTGTAAGGACAGTCTCGCCCTCTGCATAGAGCGCTGAAAGGAGCACTGCGGACTTTACCTGTGCGCTGGCTATGGGTATATGTATGTCTGCGCCTTTCAGTTCTGAAGGCTTTATAGAGAGGGGGGCGCAGCCGCTTCCGTTCTCAGAGCTGATTAGCGCGCCCATGGCCGTGAGGGGGCTTATTATCCTCTTCATGGGCCGCCTTGACAGGGAACTGTCGCCTATCAGCCTCGTAGGGAAGGCTTGGCCTGAAAGTATGCCAGATATGAGCCGCATGGTGGTCCCTGAATTGCCGCAGTCTAGTGGTGAAGACGGGGCTGCAAGCCCTCTTAGGCCCGCGCCCTTGACCCTTATCACATCTTCCTCTTCCTCTATGTCCACGCCCATGGCCTTAAAGCAGCCTATAGTATGTATGCAGTCTGCGCTCTTTAGGAAGCCCCTGATCTCAGTCACTCCCTCTGCAATGGCTCCCAGCATTATGCTCCTATGGGATATGGATTTGTCGCCGGGAACATTGAGCTCGCCCTTTAAGGGCCCATTTATACGGGATAGTTTCATATTTTCCTCTTTCTTGCTTGTTTTTCGGCATGGAAGCCTGTAGCTGATAAATTTTAGGAAAAAACTGTTTTCACGGCTGATAATGTGCGGCCTGCACTGCGCCAGCCTATGGGACATCCGCTTTGCAGGAGGTTAAGGAGCTGTCACAGTATATCCTTCTTTTTCCAGCGCTTCGGCCGCGGCGCTCTTTTCTTTGTCGCCATAGAACTCTATGCGCAGAGCCCCCTTTTCATAGCTGCGGTTATGGATGATGCCTATATTCTTAATGGAAATGCCGGCATCGGATAGGAGGGCCGCAACCCTCGATATGGCACCGGCTTCGTCCTCTATGTCCACATAGAAGTCATGTATTGCATTCTTTGCGCCACTTGCAGGAATGCCTATCGAATCCCTATAGTCCTTCATTTCCTGAAATAGCTTTTTTAAGGCTGCGCCGTCACTTCTTTCCACGAGGCCCTTAAAGCCATATAGCCTCTCTATGTAGCCATTTAATACCTTTAGGATCTGTTCCCTGTTTGCTAAGGATATCTGCTGCCACATGGTGGGGTCTGATGAGGCTATGCGCGTGATGTCCTTAAAGCCACCGGCGGCTATGCGCTTCATGGGCTCGTCTTCAAGGTCGGATTCCTTTAATAGCTGCACCAGGGCGTAGGCCGCAAAGTGCGGCACGTGGCTCACCGCGGCCGCCACGTAATCATGCCCTTCCGGGGATAGCACGAGGGGGATGGAGCCTATGGCCCTTACAAAAGCCGAATACTTTTCCACCAATTCCTCTGGTATGCCCTCCTGCGGGGTAAGTATGAAAAAGGCATTCTCCAAGAGGGTGGGGCTGGCATTTATGTAGCCGCTCCTTTCAGACCCCGCCATGGGGTGGCCGCCTATGAAGCGGCAGCCGGGGAGAATTTCCTTCACGGCAGCGTGTATCTCTCCCTTTACAGAGCCCACGTCCGTAAGTATGGTATCTGGCCCTATATAGGGCCGCAGCTTTTTCATGAAATCTATGTTGGTCGAAACCGGCCCGCAGAGGAAGATGAAGTCCAGGTCCTTAAAATCTTCGTTTAAGGCCTGCCCACCGCTATCTATAACGCCCGTATCCAGAGCCATCCGTATGGGTTCTGCTGAGCGGTTAATTGCAGTTATCCTCGTATTTGGGAGCTTTTTCCTGATGGACATGGCGAGGGAGCCGCCTATTAGCCCAAGGGAGTATATGCCTATTTTTAAGTTTTCCATTTATAAGATTCTCAATCTGCCTGGGAGCTAGTCAAAAATAACGTTGAAAGATTGCGCTGGATTTTGAACAGAGCCTTAGTCCTTAGTGCATTTCACGTTTTTCCAGCTCAGCATAAGGCCTAAGCACCGCTATGAGGTCCTCGAACTGCTTAAAGGTGAGGGACTGCGGCCCGTCGGAAAGGGCCTTTGCGGGGTTATTATGCACCTCTATCATGAGCCCGTCTGCTCCGCAGGCAATGGCCGCCTTTGCAAGGGGGGCGACATAGGAGCGTACCCCTGTGGCGTGGGACGGGTCCACTATCACGGGGAGGTGGGTCCGCTCCTTGAGCACGGGGACGGCGGAAATGTCCAGGGTATTCCTCGTTGCGGTCTCGTAGGTCCTAATGCCCCTCTCACAGAGCACCACATCAGGGTTTCCCTCGGAAATAATATACTCTGCGGCATTCAGCCATTCGTCTATGGTGGATGCAAGCCCTCTCTTTAATAGCACGGGCTTGCCGCAGCGGCCGACCTCCTTTAGGAGGTAGAAGTTCTGCATGTTCCTCGCGCCTATCTGCAGCATATCCACATATTTGACGGCGCTTTCCACGGCCTCCAAGCTTATGACCTCGCTAATTGTGGCAAGTCCCGTTTCCTCAGAGGCCTCCTTCATGTATTTAAGGCCCTCTTCCCCCAGGCCCTGAAAGGAATATGGCGAGGTGCGGGGCTTATATGCGCCTCCCCTTAATATATTTGCGCCCGCGGCCTTCACAGCTCTTGCCACGGCCATCATCTGCTCCTCGTTTTCCACGGCGCAGGGGCCCGCCATTATTGTGAGATGCCCAGGGCCTATGCTGGTATTCCCCACAGGGATGGTGCTGGGCTCAGGGTGGAATTTCTTATTGGCGAGCTTGTAGCCCTCGGTGACGGGCACCAGCTTGTCCACTCCGTCGAAAATCTGGAGGTTTTCATACTTTAGCTTTGATTTATCGCCTATCAAGCCTATTATGGTAGTCTCAGTCCCCTTTGACACATGGGTATCGAGGCCTGCCGCCTCCACATAAGCTATAACTTCATTGATGCTCTCCTCCGGCGCGCCGGGTTTCATTACTATGACCATAGTACCAAAGTCCTTTCTGCCTTAAGCTAATCCTGCCTAAAGACTGAGTTAGTGCCTAAAAGTGCGAATATGGCAATTTTCTTATCCATTTGCTATAATACAATATTGTTTGTTTTTTTACCAGAGGTTACTATTATAGCAAAAGAATTCAGAAATTGCTTAATCAGGAGAAGCTAATTCCTGTTTTTGTCATTATCGGCTATTTCGGAGAAAGAATTTGGAAAAGGTACTGAGGCGCTGCGAGACCAATCTCTGGGTAAGCGGCATAGCCACTATCGTATTCTGGGGTTGGAGTGTCATAAAAGTATTTTTGAGTGTTTTTTTAGCCAAGGAATGGGAAGACCTAAGGAAAGCATTCATGGGGCAGAATCTGATTGTCAGGCTCTCCATCATAGGGATAGTTCTTGCGGGGCTTTTAATAATACTATTCGTAAGGCTGTCCGTAGGGCTGTCCGCATATTCTGAGGGCAGGGGTAAGAAGAGGGGCTATGGCTATCTTTTCCCTGCGGCCGTGCTTGCCTTATGGGTATTACTGAACCTGCTGCTATATTCTTATGCGCTTTTTTTCGTTGACCTGCTGGGATTTCTTAACGGGACAAAAGGAGCCAGGGATGTGGGGAATCTTCTTACGGATATAGCGGCGGTCCTTCTGGATGTGACATCCCTATACAGCCTTCTGGAAGTGATCATCTTTTCCGTGAAGGTAAAGAAGCTGAGGAAAAGTATGGCTGAAAAGCACGGAAATAATACCATTGAAATGGAAGAGGCGCCTTCTGAGCTTTTTCCATTGGAGGGATCGGATTTCTTATAATGCAGGAAGATTTTCATTACTACGGAACCTACTGCGCGGCGGCCATTGCGGGCTACTCAGCAGAGGAGAGCAGCGATATAGCGTATTCGGCGCAGCTGGTGGACCTCTGCTCCAGGGCCTTCCTCGATAGGATAAAAGGCCCAAGGGCTGCGGCAACGACACAGCTGCAGCTGGAGCTCGCCGATGCCGTTACTGATATCCTGGGGCTACAGGATATTACGCGCATTTGGGCATCCTTCCATTTCCTGCCGAGGAACCTTTATGCTGATAAAAAGAGCTGGTTTAAGTCCTACAGGAATAAGTTCCGCCTTATCTGCGGGCCGAATTCCGAGCTTCTGATTGATACGGTGGAGCTTGCCAGGGGCAAGGGGCCGCAGGCCATAGGCCTGGCCATGCATGTCCTTGCGGACACCTGGGCGCACATGTATTTTGCCGGCACTCCCTCCCTCGTAATAAATAACATGACCTACCCCATTTTTGAAATGGTCAGGCAGGGGGATGGCTTTATTGAAAGGCCCATAGTCTTTAACCACAATGCCAGGGGGAAGGACGACCTTGAGAAGGGGCGCTACATCAATACCATCTATCAGGGGAGAGAACATTCCATTATGAACCTGGGGCACGGCAGGGCAGGGCATCTGCCGGACTACAGCTTCATGCGCTACCGCTATCTGCCGGTATGGGGGGATTATGAGGAGATACTAAAGGACAACCCCAGTGATTATTACAGGGCTTTTTCACAGATGGTATATGCCCTGAAGTGCCTAAGGCCTGACGGGGAAGGCTTTAAGATCAATACCTATGCGGATCATGACCTCTCCCCCTGGAATGAGGATATCAGGGGCATACTGGAGAAAAGGCAGTTTAACGCATCCCTGGACTGGAAGGCGCTGGGGAAGAGGATTGCGGGGGAGGAGCTTAGGGACTTTAAGCTGGACCGCTATGAGGCGGAATATGTGGCTTCGGATATGGATAAAAAGGACAATAGCTTTTTAGGAAGGTTCATACTTGCCGCCCTCGCACAGAAAAGCATGGTGACCAACAGGATTTACAGGTCAGGGAACCTTTTGGCGGGCTACTCCATAAATGTGAGGGAGCTCAGTTTGAAAAGGATAGGGCAGATTATTTCAGCTATCAGGAAATGAGCATTCAGGAGACCAGAAAATGAGCAGAATGAATAAGGTGCGCGCCTGCTTTTTCGGCATTGTGGAGCTCATACTATGCGCAGTGCTGCTTTTTACGCCGGATATGGGCTATGAGATCATAGATGGGGTTTTCTTTGACGGCTACCGCATAGTCATAATCGTGCTGTCGCTGACCCTGATCCTTGCGGGCATCCGTTCCATAATATATTACTTTGTAATGGCCATACACATGGTGGGAGGGAAGACCATACTCTACACAGGCACAGTGCTTTTTGACCTCGGCGTCTTTACTGCTACCATGGCAAACCTGCCCAGGATATACATTATGCTATACCTGCTTCTCTGGTATGTAATCACCGGCACTGTGGATATTCTGGGGGCGCTGGAGTCCATGCGCATGGGCGCGTCTTCATGGAAGCTCAAGCTTTTCCAGGGGCTATTCAATATGGTGATAGTTATCCTTGGCATAGCATTCCTTAGGAGCCAGAATACAGTGATATATATCTATGCCCTGGGCCTGGTGCAGTCAGGGCTGATAAGGATAATCTCCGCATTCAGGCGGACGGCGATAGTGTATATTGCCTAGCAGGGCTTATGCTTGTAAATAAGCCCCCCGCCTTGTAAAATGAGGATATCCTAATGAGGGGCAGCTAGCCAAAGGATTTTAAGGGGTGAAAAGATACTGCAAAAATCACCGCAATATAAGGAGGTTTATTTTGAAGAAGTGTTTATTGAAGGCTTTGGTTCTTATAGCTTTTGCCTTATGCCTTTCGGGCTGCGGCGCTGCTGCTCCTGGGAACAGCGCCCAGGGCGGGGAAACGCCGGCGGCAGGACAGCAGGCTGACGGCGGGCCTGTAGCAGAAACAGACGGAGGAGCCAAAAAGCAGGAGGCAGATGCGGGAGGCCTTGATAAGGACAAGATTGATGCCATGCTGGATAAAGGCAGCGCTTCCCAAAATTCTGAAAAAGAAGGCGCAGCCGGCACGGCTGAAGAGGACGGTTTTGACCCTGCAGGGCTCTCTTATGAGCGGCGTTTCCTAAGCGGCAATAAAAGGCTCTATTATCTGGAGGACGACGGCTCTTTAAGGTGCCTCCTTACCTGCTCAGATGAAAATGACGAGAATATAGTTTTTGTGGCCGGCGATGCGAAAAGCTTCTATGCAATGACAAACAGCACCGACCTGGACCATACCCTGCACTACTGGACAAAGGACGGGAAGGAAGGCAGCATAAAGCCTGAGAAATCAAAGGATGCCGCCATTAGCCATGCAGCTGTCTACAAGGACAGGTTCTATTATGACTATTACGACGGGGATGAGGACGGATACATTATTTACTATTATGATATGGAAAATAATAAGTGCGTCCGAGATAAGGAAATGGAGGAGACCGACCGTTATATCGGGTCCCATAACGGCGCTGAATTCTCCAAGCTGGATTACCGCTCCTTCATAGCATACGACCTTGCGACTGCAGGGCAGACCTATAGGATGGACAGCGAGGGCAAAACTGTCTATATCTTTGGCGAGGACGGAGATGAGATAGGGAGCTTCGAGCCGGGGGCTGAGATGGACAGCTGGGAGATATTTGACGGGCGTTATTTATTCAGTAAACGCGGGGAATATGATACAAAAGAAAGCCGCGTCTATTATTATATGCATGACCTGGCATCGGACAATGACGGCATTATCTGGGAGGGGAATAGCGATGAGGAAGGCTTCGGCATAGCGGACGTCCGGGACGATTACCTCTATTATTACCTGGAGGAACTGTACGTAGACGGCGCGGTAAAGAACCGCAGCTACTACAGGGAGAAGCTTGAGGATGTAAAAGGCGGTACCGTTGTGTCCGGGGAGCCCCTCTTAAGCATACCCTCTTTTGAAGGTGTCATTAACTTCTGTCCGTCCCTTAGGATAAATAGCTATGATGGCTTCACGGTCCTCGGTAACAGGGCCTACTACCTATGGTTTAATGAGGATGATGAGAACGGCCACAGGGGGGATGTGGTCTGGCAGGCCCTAAATATGGAAAAGGCCGGATTTGACGACAGCCTCATACTTACAGGCTGTGTGGAAGAACATAAGCCATTTTCAGACTATGGCTACTATGTAAACGATATAAGCGCAAGACGGGAGAAAGATATCAAGTATTATACCAGCAGCATACATAATTTCTTTTTCTATGACGACATAGCCCATGCAGAGGAGATGAATAAAGCCCTTAAGGGTATTTATGACGCTGCAAAGGAGAATGCTGTCAGGGGAGGGGATACGGCCTATAATGACTTTTTCGGGAGCGAGGCGGCTTTTGACCCTAATGGGGACTATATACCTACATACAGCTACGACTACAATGTAGGCGATATTAAAAAGCTAAGTGACAACTATCTGGAGATCACTACTTCAGACTATGAGTTCTATGGCGGGGCCCATGGCATGCCGGGCATGGAGCACCATCTATTCGACCTTAGAACGGGCAAGCTCATCACCATAAAGGACCTCTTCAAGGGGAGCGAGGAGGAGTTCAGGGATATAGTCGTCCGCTACTCCCTGGAGGACTGGAAGAATGCGGAGGAGTACAAGTATTATGAGCTATATGACCCGGCTCTGGAGGATGACATGAGGCAGACTTTCTCTGAGCTTGTGTCCTTAGATATGGACATAGACTTTGAGGAGAATGGGATAAATGTACCCTACCAGCCATACGCCGTAGCCCCCTATGCGGCAGGGTTCGTGGATGTTTTCATACCATACTGGGTGCTGGGATTTGATCTTAAGTAAAGGCAACAATGATGCGAGGAGGACTGACATGGATATTTCATACTTGCTTATGCTGCAGGATTTCAGAGCCACAATTAATGATGCGCTGACACCGTTCTTAGAGTGGATATCCCACTTTACCGTGAATAATTTTATACTCCTGCCCGTATTTATATACTGGGTCTTGGATAAGAAAAAGGGACTCTATATCTTTGCCTCGGCGGCCGCAGGACTGGCTGTGAACTCTTTAATTAAGCTTACGGTCTGCGCCTACAGGCCCTGGATAAGGGATAGCGCAATAATTCCCGCAGGGGATGCCATTACTGAGGCCACGGGCTATTCCTTCCCCAGCGGCCACACTGTCTGCGCTACTACCATAGCCGGCGGCACGGGGGTGTCCTACGGGAGGGAAAAGAAGTGGATAGGGGCCATTTGTATCGCTTTCATACTGATAGTGGGTTTTTCAAGGAATTACCTGGGCGTGCATACGCCGCAGGATGTGGTTGTTGGCCTCATATTGGGAACGGCGGTGCTCTTTGGTATGCAAAAGCTATTTAAATACCTGGAGGAGCATCCTGAAAAAGAGGACCTCTGCCTCATCATAGGTGTGGCAGTAGCGGTGCTTGCCCTTATTTATATCAGTTTCAAACCATATCCCATGGACTATGTGGATGGAAAGCTCTTAGTGGACCCTAAGCGCATGATGAAGGACGGCTATTCCGACATGGGGCTCTTACTTTTCTTATGCGTTGGGCGTTTTCTGGAAAAACGCTTCGTGAAATTCAAGTCTACCGGACTAAAGGCAAAGGGCATAGGCCTTTTCGCCCTGGGGGCTGTGCCTATGTATATCATAAATAAGGTCCTTGGCCCTATTCTTGTGGATGTGCTGGGAAGCCACTTCGGGAGTTTCTTCACCAGGGGCCTCTTAGCCATTTTTGTGGTCCTGCTCTGGCCCATGCTTCTAAAGCTCCTAGTGCCGGAAGCCAGGGAAAATGAGACCTAAGGGATGAAACAGGACTTTACCGCCAATGCAGAAAAGCTTATAGAATACCTGGGCGGGATAGGGAACATACTCTCGGCCGGAAACTGCATGACGAGGCTCAGGGTAAGTGTCCGGGATGAAGGAAAAGTCGATGAAAAAAAGTTAGCTTCCGCAGAGGATGTGCTGGGCCTTATACACGACAGGCAGGGCTGCTATGAGATCGTGGTAGGTCCCGGAAAAAGCAGGAAATATGCGGATCTTTTCCGTAAAAAGGGCGCTGTGTCAGGAGACGCAGCGCTCTCTGGGAATATGAGCTTAAATGGACAGGCCGCAGGGCCTTATGATAAAGATACAGGAAAGGGGATTTCCGGCGGGCAGGCTTTAGACTGGAAAGACAATAAGAAAAAGCTGCAGGCCGGCCGTAAGGATAGCCCTGTGAAGTCTGCCCTGAAGCTTATAGGCGAGATTTTTGTCCCCCTAATACCTGGCACCATTACAGCAGGGCTCTGCGCCGGCTTTGCGGCCCTCATAGCGCAGGCTGTCCCTGACTTTGAGAGCATAAAGCCCTGGAGCATAGTACATAGCCTGCTTACACTAGTGAATGCCTCCTTTATGACCTACATTACGGCCTGGGCCGGCTACAGGGCGGCGGAGCGGTTCGGAGCCACGCCCATTATCGGAGGCATGCTGGGATTCAAAAACCAAGAAGCATATATGTAGGATTGAAAGACCGCCTGCTAGAAGCATATCTTAAATGCTTGATCAGAATACAATTATCATAAACGGCAGAATTATTTTCGCATTTTGTCGTTTGCTAGAAAATGACATTTTTGTTAGAAAGATTTTGTGATGTCGGGGTCAAAACTATGTTTATGCAAACTGTCCCAGCATATAGCACAATAAGCGAATGCCGTAATTGGTACCAGGGCGATCCGATATTGGAGTCGTACCATGATAATGAGTGGTGCAAGATAAACCATGATGATCAATTTCAGTTTGAGATGCTCTGCCTGGAAGGGGCAAGCGTCGGTTTGTCCTGGCAGACTATCATGCATAAGAGGGAAGCATACCGCAGGGCATTTCATTATTTTAATATAGATGAATGTGCCCTTATGACTGACGGAGAGCTGGAAGGGCTT
>JAGBNO010000123.1 GCA_017634355.1 Lachnospiraceae bacterium | reverse complement strand
GTAGATGCCGGTGAGTACTTTACTATAAACAGAGCCAGGCAGTATGGAAAGACGACGACGCTGAATGCGCTGCAAGAATGTCTTAAAACAGACTACACTGTAGTCAGTATCAGCTTTGAGGGTATAGGCAATGAAGGGTTTGAGGATGAGCAATCCTTTGTAAAAGCCCTTTGCAGGTAGATAAAGCGAGAGTACCGCACGGGGCTTACTCTGCCGGAAAGGGCAGAAAGGCTTGTTCCTGGATTTCCTTGCGGGGTTTAGGGACAGCTATATAAAGCTTCAATTTCAACAGGAAAAAGAAGAGCGGGGTAGAGCGGGTGCGTATTGGCGATAAGCTTCTCTTTGAGGGCATAGTATGAAATCGTAGAAAAACTCAATATCTCAATTGACGAATCCCATAAAAAACAATATACTGTTATATTGTGTTTTTTGATATACAAGATATAGAGTTTTTGTTAGGCGGGTTTAGTGCGGCAGACGAAGATCTGCCATAAAGCCAACTCGTTTACTGTAAGTCCTTAGCAGCTGTTCAGAAATTGCCTGTGCATAATGTGTAGTTTTATGTAAGGGGGCGCTGCCAAAAATTAGGCGCATAAATGGCTGTTTAACTGATTTTTGAACAGAGCTATCGGGTAAAAAGACAAGCAGAATATACAAGTTTATTCTGTAACAGTTCCTTAGTATATGCGGTGGAGGTTAGTGATGCCCAGAATTCTGACTCAGGACCTGATTCCTGGCATGGTGACAGCAGAAGATGTCTTTTCATATAATAACCAGCTTATCCTGCCTAAGGATCTGGAACTGACAGATAAGGCCATTACGAAGCTGGAATTTTACTCCATCATGTCCGTCCTCGTGAAAGAGGGGACTGACAATGTGGCTGTGCCGGGACTTGCGGGGGAAGAGGGCAGCTACTCTGAGAAGGTCAGGAACAGCAGGGAATACAAGGTCTTCAAAGCGAATTTTGAAGAGACCGTACATGAATTCCAGGGCTCCATGAATGACCTTATCAGTAAGCATGAGGTGGACACAGACCATCTGCTGGAAGAGCCGGGAAGGCTTCTGGTCGGCAATCCCTCCGGCATACATGTCTTTGACATGCTGCACAATATGCGTATGTACGATGATCCCACCTATGCCCATTGCCTGAATGTCTCCCTTATCTGCCATGTCTTTGGCAAATGGCTGGGAATGCCCAGGGAACAGCTGGAGATACTCACGCTCGCCGGCCTCCTGCACGACATAGGGAAGCTGAAAATCCCCGGCTCCATAGTTGGGAAACCGGGGAAGCTCACGGATGAAGAGTACAGGATAATAAAGACCCATGCAGTAGAGGGCTACAATATAATGAAAGATATGCCCATAGACATGCATATTAAAAAGGCGGCCCTCATGCACCATGAGCGCTGCGATGGCTCCGGCTATCCTCTGGGGCTCACCACCGACAGGATAGACCGCTTTGCGAGGATAGTGTCCATAGCCGATGTCTACGATGCGATGACCAGTGCCAGGGTCTATAGGGGTCCCTTGTGTCCCTTCAAGGTCATAAGCATATTTGAAACTGAGGGCCTGCAGAAGTATGACCCTGAGTATATTCTGGTTTTTCTGGAATATATAGTGAATACCTATATGAATAATAGAGTCCGCCTAAGCAATGGGATGATAGGAGAAATAGTGCTCATAAATAAGCTGAGCCTTTCACGCCCTCTGGTACACTGTGGGAATCAGTATATAGACTTATACCATGAGAGGGGTATCACTATTGAAGAGATAATCTGATAGATAATGAAGGTCCTATACTGCCGCCAGCTTTAGCTTCATCTTCTTAAGCTGCCTGTCTCCGGAGGTCTTTTCTATATTGGCCCCCAGATTCCTAAGCTTCATATCGAAGTCCTCATAGCCCCTTTCAATTAGGCTTATCTCATCGACTACGGAAATGCCCTCTGCGGACAGCGAGGCGAGTACCAGCGCCGCACCGGCCCTGAGGTCAGGGGAAGAGAGGTGGGCTCCTGAAAGTCTGGGGACTCCGGTAATGATGGCGGTATTGCCTTCTACTTTAATGCTGGCCCCCATTCTTGTAATCTCATCTACATATCTGAAACGGTTTTCAAAAATACTTTCAGTAATTGTGCTTATGCCGCCGGACAGGGCCAGAGTTACGCCTGCCTGTGGCTGCATGTCCGTTGGGAAGCCCGGATATGGCAGGGTTTTTATATGCGTGCTCCTAAGCTCCCCTGTGCGGGAAACCCTGACTGCATCATCAAATTCCTCTATGCTGCAGCCTATTTCCATAAGCTTTGCCGAGATAGACTCCAGGTGCTTGGGGATGACATTCTTTATTAGAATATCTCCCTGAGTTATGGCGGCTGCGAACATGAAGGTTCCCGCCTCTATCTGGTCAGGTATGATGGAGTAGATTCCTCCGTGCAGCTTTGGGACGCCCTTTATCCTTATGACGTCCGTGCCCGCCCCTTTGATATTGGCGCCCAGGCTATTTAAGAAATTAGCCACATCAACTACATGGGGCTCCTTGGCCGCATTCTCTATGGTGGTCTTGCCCTCAGCCATGCAGGACGCCATCATTACATTTATGGTGGCTCCGACAGTCACGACATCCATATAGATATGCGTACCTATGAGCCTCTCTGCCTTTGCCACTATGGCTCCGCCCTCTATGCTCACATCGGCGCCTATGGCCCTGAAGCCTTTCAGATGCTGGTCTATGGGACGGCTGCCTATATTGCAACCGCCGGGGAGGGGAACTTCTGCTTCCTTATATTTGCCCAGCAGGGCTCCTATCAGATAATACGAGGCCCTGATGCGTTTAATGGATTCGTATTCTATGCTGACATTCCTGACGAGGGAGCCGTTTATCTTTACAGTATGCCTGTCGAGGCGTTCAACGATCACCCCTATGCCTTGCATGGCTTCGAGGAGCACATTGATGTCCCGCACGTCGGGCAGGTTTTCCAGCGTTACCGTCTCGTCCGTCATAATGGAAGCGGCCAGGATGGCAAGCGCCGCATTCTTAGCTCCGCCTATCCCGACCTCGCCTTTTAAGGGGTTGCCCCCCTTGATCACATAGTGTTCCTGATTGTATTTCATTATAGTATACCGAAGATTAAGTGCAGCATTAATAGCGCAGAAATGCCAAGATTCAGTATCCCCAGCACTATAGCGCCAAGTATCATGCTCTTCAGGCTTGCCTGCCTTTCATCTACCAGCTGCCTTAGGACATTAGTATTTTCTATGATAACGGCCTGAGTGTTCCTGTAGCACTTCACATTTTCCCTGTGTACGTGCTGATAGGTGTCGGCCAGATTTTTCTGGCTGTCATTATTGTATTTTTGGGTAAAAGCTTCAAGGGTGTTGCCCTGACGTGATAATTCCTCTGAAAGCGCACTTTTGATGGCTTCCATGTCAACCTCTGCATGGACCTGGGGCAGGGGAGACTGTGGCTGTCTGTCGGCAGATATATGGGGCTTGAGCGTGGGCATGGCAGGATTCACAGGGACAGTGGGGATTTGTGCGGCAGGCCCCGCCGGAATAGCCTGGGGCTGCATCATCTGTCCTGAAGAAAAAGCCTGGGACCGCATATCCCGCCTTGAAGAAAAAGCCTGGGGCTGAATATGCTGTGTAGGTGCCGCATTATATGCTGTGGCACGATCGGCGCCAAAAACATTCTGTTTTGGAACTCCGAAATCAGTCCCTCCCTGCATCCAATCGTCTGGGGATTCGTCCAAAAGGGATTCGTGGCGCATAGCATTGGCTGACGCATTGGGAGCCGCGGCCTGGGAGCCGCCCTGATTCCCCACCTGATACATGAGATTGTCCATGAAATTATCCATAAAAGCCTATTGCCCCATAGCAATCCTATAAATTGACATTCGCAATATAATAGCACCTTTTAATATGCGGTGCAAGATTTATTCTGCTTCCCCGTAGAAGCGTTCTCTGAGTAAGGCCCTCTCTGTCTTGTGCTTGGCCTCTTCCCTGAGTTTCGGATCCTGTTTTTCTGCCACTCCGCGTATCTCTTCATTCAGGGACATCATTTTGGCATCGAGGTCAGATATCATTTCTGCACATTCAAAGAGCTCCCTTTTAATATGCTCCGGCGCATCCCCTTCATATTTGTAATTGATCTTGTGCTCAAGGCTTGCCCAGAAGTCCATGGCGACGGTGCGTATCTGTATCTCCACCTTTGTGTCCACGACTCCGTCCGAGAGGAAGATGGGGACGGTCACTATCATGTGGTAGCTCTTGTAGCCGGATTCCTTGGGGTTTTTGATATAGTCCTTTATAGAGAGCACATTGATGTCATTCTGGTTTGCGAGTATATTGGCCACCCTGTAAATATCTGAGTTAAAAGAGCATATTATCCTGACGCCGGCTATGTCATTGACATATTTCACCATATTTTCTATCGTGGATTCCTGCCCCCGGCGCCTGAGCTTTTTCACTATGCTTTCCGGTGTCTTTATCCTGGATTTAATGTGCTCTATGGGATTATACTGGTGCACATGCTGGAATTCGTCATTCAGGATCTCCAATTTGGTGCCCATTTCCTTTAGGGCGGAATTATATAGGAGTATGATGGTTTCCCAGCTGTCCACTCCATCATAATTCTGTATTTCCTTTTCCAATTCCATGAGTATTACTTCACCTCTATGCTTCCTAAAACCTTTCCTATGCTGTCGGCTATGGAGAGGTCCGCGTTCCTGTCCTGGCTGGTCGCCCCTTTATTTATGAGGACCAGCTTGTCTCCCCTGAAATAATCAATGAGGCCTGCCGCAGGGTAGACCACAAGGCTGGTTCCGCCTATTATAAGAACATCAGCTTCTGAAATAGCCTTGATGGCGCCGCTCATAGTGTCCTGGTCCAGGCCCTCCTCGTAGAGCACCACATCGGGTTTAATGATGCCTCCGCATTTATCGCATTTGGGCACGCCGTTTGGTACTGACATCATGAAGTCCAGGCCAAAGGACTTTCCGCAGTCCATGCAGTAGTTACGGAGTATGGAGCCATGGAGCTCATATACGGTCTTGCTGCCGGCGGCCTGGTGCAGCCCGTCTATATTCTGGGTGACTACGGCGGTGAGCTTGCCCTTCTTTTCCAGCTCTGCCAGCTTAAGGTGGGCGGCATTGGGCTTGGGGCTTTCGGAAGAGCCCGTCATGAGTATCTTGTCCCTGTAGAATTTGTAGAAAGCCTCAGTATTGCGCATAAAGAAAGTATGGCTAAGGATGGTTTCGGGAGGATAGTCGTACTTCTGGTGGTAGAGACCATCCACTGAGCGGAAGTCCGGTATGCCGCTCTCAGTTGAAACTCCGGCTCCGCCAAAAAAGACTATGCGCTGCGCTTTGTCGATTATTGCCTGCAGTTCCTTGATCTTTTCGTCCATATTTCCTTCTTTCTGCCGCATCTTTTGCGGCACACGGGGAGCAATCCCACAGGGTTTCTCCTATTGTGGTTGTTATGATCTGATGCCAACCTGCATGGAGCCCCGTAGCACCTTTTCCCCGGAGCTTTTGCGTATATTTACCTTTAGCTTCAGCACCTTGTATGCCTCATTTTTTTCGGCTACGGTGCCCTCTACCGTGAGGCTGTCGCCTGGATAGACCGGTTTCATGAACTTTATTTCTACATTTTGTATAAGGCTTTTCTCCCCTGGCAGGTATACGCCTGCCAGAGTGGAGAGGAAGGATGCTGTCAGCATCCCGTAGGCCACCGTATCGTCGAAGCCTTCCTTCAGTGCATATTCCCTGTCATTATGCAGGGGATTTGCATCTCCGGTGAGCCCCATGAAGGCCTGCATCATTTCAGCCGTAAGCGTGACGGGGAAAGATTCGCTGTGCCCTATTTCCAGCTCTTCAAAGCCATAATTATTCATGGGCCGCCTCCATTTTTCTCAGGATAAGGTCGGCCATTTCTCCCACATTCTTAAGTTCCCCTACCTCTCGCAGGTTGAATTTCATGGAGAAAGCCTTTTCCATGGCCATAACCAGCTCCACGTGGGCCAGGGAATCCCAGTCTTCTATATCCTCGGCGTTGGTCTCGTCTACAATGACCAAAGTATCGTCATCGAATTCTTCCCTGAATATCTCCGTTATGCGTGAAAAAAGTTCTTCTCTTGTCAATGCGGGTCTCCTTAATATCACTCTTATTTTGCATAGCATTGTCTATTATACCATAAAAAGCTATAATAAGCCTATGTCTCTTTTTAATGATAATGATAGTTTTGGAACCATAATAGGAACTGATAGAGGTAGAAAAAGGCGCGGCCGTACCCTTGTCATTTATTCTATAGTCATCACCCTTGCCTGCATAGTCCTCTTTGCGCTTTGCTTAACCTTTGCCATAAGGGCCAGGAGGGCGGAGCGCAGTGAGGAGAAGGCGGCATCTGAGCTCTATTCCCTGTCTGAGAATATGGCCTCCATGCAGGATGAAAATGCTTCGCTTGTAGAAATGAACCAGGAACTGGATAAAAGCAACCAGGTCTTAAGCGAGACAGGCACGGGAGCGCTTTTTAAGGCTAAGCTTAGGGAGATGACCGAGTCTGGCTACTCATTTTTACAGATACTCAAGTACTTTTTCCCTGAGCAGCTGGTAATAGCAGATGCTGGGCAGTACCATTTTTTCGATATAAATAAAAACTTGAGGATGCACGGGCTTAAAGATGAGTTTTTTTATCTCAATAGCGGCGGAGAGATAGAATACAGGGAGAATGGGCAGAATATAGGCATAAAGGGCATAGATGTCTCCCAGTACAATGGCGTCATAGACTGGAGCAGGGTAGCGGCCTCAGGGGTCGAGTTTGCATACGTGCGCTGTGGCATTAGGGGCTATGGCTCAGGAAAGCTGGTGGAGGACGAGGGTTTTTCTTATAATTTAGAGGCCGCCAATGCCGCCGGCATACGGGTGGGGGTTTACTTTTTCACACAGGCAGTAACGGAAGAGGAGGCCAGGGAGGAAGCGGAGTTCGTGCTGGAGAGGATAGAAGGGAAAAATACCCCCTGCCCTGTTGCTCTGGATGTGGAGAATGTCAGCAGTGCAGATGGGACGCCCAGGACTGCCTATATCACGAAGGAGCAGTATACAAAGAATGTAATAGCCTTTTGCGAGAGGATAAAAGAAGCCGGCTATACACCAATAATCTATGGGAATATAAAGACTTTTCTGCTGCTATTGAATATGGAAGAACTGGAAGAATATGAGAAATGGTATGCGGGCTATATTTCCGAGGATGTCATAACGCCTTATCTGCCGTATGAATTCAGGATCTGGCAGTATAAGTCCACGGGAACGGTGGATGGGATAGAGGGCGGCTGCGACATGAATATTGCTTTTTACTAATAGCCTTGATTATTGTTATGAAAGAGGTGAGAAATGGGCGTATATGTGCCGCTGCGGGAAATCCCCGGACATTTTGGATTGTCAATGGGGGACAGCGTGTGGATTGCATCCGATGTGAAAACGCTGCTATACTCCTGCATGGAGCATGGGGAGAAGCCGGACTTAAACGAGCTCATAGAGGGGATTATAGACTGCATAGGGGCGGATGGGACCATACTTATCCCCACATTTAACTGGGACTTCTGCAAGGGGAAAGCCTTTGATATCAGAAAGACGCCATGCAGGACGGGAACTCTGGGAAAGGTGGCCTTGCAAAGGGAGGACTTCAAGAGGACGCAGCATCCGATTTACAGCTTTGCGGTCTGGGGGCGGGATAGGGAGCTATTGTCAGACATGACAAACAAAAGCTCCTTTGGCGCGGATTCTCCTTTCAGCTATTGCAGGGAACGCAATGCAAAAAACGTTTTCATAGATGTGGAGTGCCAGCATTCCTTTACCTTTGTACACTATGTGGAGGAGCAGGAGGGGGTGTCATACCGCTATTTAAAGGATTTTACGGCCCCGTATATAGACTGGGAGGGCAATGAGAGCATACGCACTTATTCTATGAACGTGCGGGACCTGGACAAGGATATATTTGTGACTATCTATCCCTTTGAAGAGGACTTTCTCAGAGAAGGTATCACAAGGCGTTACAAAGTAAATGACATTCCTATGAAGACACTGGAGATAGGCCGGACCTATCCCATTATCGCAGAGGATGTCAGGAATAATAGGAGCAGGAAGATATGCACCTTCAAGGGGCAGTGACCAAGTGTCGGTTTTATTGCTCCTATGACGGGTTGGAAATTTAGCCGCAGAGCGGCGCGCCGCCGGCGCAGTATAAGAACAAAAGGGGGTTAAAAAGCAATGGATGAGAAAAGCCTGGAAAAAGAAAAGAGCCTCTTGGTAGGGAAGAGCTACAAATGCCCTGTCTGTGATGAAAAGTTCACAAGCCTGGGTGTGAGGAGCGGAAAAGTCCGTTCCGAGGGGCAGGACAGGGACCTAAGGCCGCGCTCTTCCTCTATAGATAGCATAAAATACAGCGTAATACTCTGCCCGCACTGCGGCTATGCGGCGCTGAGCCAGTATTTCAGCACTGTGACCGTACATCAGAGAAAGGCCATAGAGGAGGGGATCACACCGAACTATGATGGCCTTAAGGGCCAGGGCGAGGTCGTGCCGGAGTACTATAGCGATGAGGAGGCCCTGCGCCGCTTCAGGGTGGCACTGGCAAACTGCCTCGTTAAGAAATGCAAGGATTCGGAGAAAGGCAATCTCTATCTCCGCATGGGCTGGCTTTTCAGGGGGCGCAGGGAGAGGCTGGACAAGGACAATGCGGGTTATGAAAAGGCCGCGGCCAAGCTTAAGGCAGAAGAGGACAAGGCATTGAAGCAGGCTTTGGATTTTTTCATTAAAGCGAGGATGAACGAGGATTATCCCATAGGCGGCATGGATGAGCCCACGCTGGAGTACCTTATAGCGGCCCTGGCCTTAGGCGCAGGGGAGAAGGAGACCGCATCCAAGATGATAGGGCAGATACTGGTATCCCGCACAGTGAACGACAGGATCAAGGACAAGGCGAGGGATTTAAAGGAGGAGGTCGCAAAGCTGGAAGCGAAAGAGTGAGGGTTTGCGCCCTCAGAATTAGTCTGGTTTATTAGGAAATGGCCTACGAGGAATGTTTCTTATGTGTATTTAAGAAAAATCGCACCAATACAAGAATTAATAGCAGCACTAAGGCCGCTCCGGCGGCAATGATAAATATGCTGTAATCTTTCTCTTTCCTAAGGATATAAAAAACGTTTTCTCCTTCTAAAGGGAAGACCAGGTAACGCCCGTCCATGGAAGTCGGGAGGATGCGCAGCTGCCCCTTATCTTCGGCTGCGGCTGCCGCATCTTCGCCATAGCCGTCATTTAAGAGCCTTACCACATAGTTTTCGCTTATGTTTCCGTGCTCTGACTCTGTATGAAAGCTTATGCCGTCCAGCATGGCATATCCATTTAAAGAGAGGGGAGGGTAAGCCGCCAGGTGTTCATAGCTTAAGGCGGTGCCGTCATAGAAAGCTCCGGACAAAAGCAGCACGGGGAAGGGCTCGTCGGAGGCCACGGTGCTGTCTATTTTTAAGTATTTCCCTTCCACCACCGTGTTCTGGGTAATATTACAGAGGCCGCCGTATTCCCATAGCCCGTACTGGCCTTCTATCTCAGGAAGCTTTGGATAGGCATCTGCGGACACGCTGCCGCCGTAGGGGACCATGACCTCTTTAAGGATTTCCCCATTGGCCGTGAAGGTTACCCTCATATTCCTTATGTCGTCAGGCATGTCGGGGAGTGATGAAAAATAGCCATAATCTACTGCCATGGCTTCCTTTGCAAAGGTCAGCCCGTTTATGGCCGCAATGGGGCTTGATATGAAAATATTGCCGCTGGCCCTTCCTTCCTCATGGAGATCTCCTGCTATAGCGCCTATGTATTCACCGGAGCCTTTGAGTATGTCAACCATGGCTTTATTGTCGTAGAGTTCCTTTGCAAAGCCTGCTATGCCGCCTACATAGTCATTTCCGGAGACAGTGCACATGGAGAAGCAGTTCCTTATGAGGTAGCCGCTCTTTCCCACTATGCCGCCCGCATAGTCCCCGTCCAGGGTCTGTACGCTGCCGAAGTTTTGGCTGTCAAGCACGGCACCGCTGTCCATGGTTCCGGTTATGCCGCCGGCGTGGTCATTTTTCACTATGACAGAGCCCCTGTTTATGCAGGAGATGAAGCTGGCTCTCTTGGTCCTGTCGTAATTAAAGCTCACCTGCCCCGCCGACACTATTTCAAAGTCTGACTGGCTGTCCAGGTCCGTGTCGGCCATTCCGGCTATTCCGCCCCCGTTTATGTCTGCGTTTATAAAGCCCCTGTTCTCACATTCTACGATCTTCCCCTTGCCGGGACTTCTGTCGGGATTGTCTGAGATATCGTCGAATATGTCATTTACGTTCTCTGTATTCCTTATTTCTTCAAGGCTCTCCCTAACCTCGTCGAAGCTGTCGTCCAGGGCTTCATTGAGGCTCTGCAGGTTTTCATTTATAAGGTCCATCTGCGCCCTTATCCTGGAATCGGAACCCTTGAGGCTGTCATTTAAGATGTCCATTTCTGCGGCTATGGTGTCCGTATGCGAGCTTAAGCGCTCATCTGTGGCTCTGAAATCGGTTTTGTAGCTGTCATACACCCAGCGCAGGAAGTCGTCGAGGCTGGAAGTTTCTCCTCGCAGGCTCTCTAGGTGCCCCCTCAGGCTATTCCATTCCCTGCCCAGTTTTTCTGCAGATTTTAACAGGGTATCGCTCTGGGTCAGCATGTCCTTGGTAATGGAGGATATGTTCCCCGCATAGCTTCCTATGTCCAGCGTCACCCCGCTGCCGGCCGCTACTTCAGCCGCAGACATGAGCCTGTCTATCTCTGAGAGGTCGCTTCGCAGCGCCTTCAATGAGTTTTGCGTGGCATTGTGCGGAAGGGATGGCTCTATGCTGTCAAGTATGCGTTTTACCGCATCTGTATGGCTTTTGATGTCGGCCTCCATTTCGTCGTCCTTGCCCCTGTAGTAATCCCTGTAGCCGCTGACAGTGCCCCTTAACTCGTCTGCCGTAGACCTTATGGCATCTATATTGCCCTGTGTTAAGTCGTCCTCTCCCTTTAATAGCTCCTGCAGGGCGCTTATCAGGTTTACGAGCCGGTCTGATTCTGTCCTCGCCCTGTCGAAGGAGTCGTCATGGAAAATGTTTTCCATATAGGGCTCCAGCTGACCCGCTATGCCACCTATGTTCTTGCGCCCTGAAACCCTGCCCTCATTTATGCAGGATAGGAGTATGCCCCGCTCATAGCCCACTATGCCCCCTGTCTTATAGCCCAGATGAGGATAGCCTATATTGGCATAATTGGTGCAGGAAATTACTTCTCCTGAGGAAGCGCCGGCAATGCCGCCTGTATAGTTTATTTTCTGCTCATTTTCAAAAAAGGAGAGTATATCATCGGATTTCAGGTTTATGGCATCGGGAATAAGGTTTTCCAATGCCGTATCGGAGTCGTCCTCTATTTCTTCGCCATCTCCCGTGGCTTCAGCTTCTGCGTCTTTCCTCTCATCCTCTATTTCCCAGGCTGTTTTGGAGCTGCTGTTTACTTCTCCCGAATTTGAGCAGCACTCTATGAGCCCTTCATTGAAGCCCGCTATGCCGCCGGTGCGGCTCATGCCTGAGACGGTTGAGAAATTCTTGCAGCCGGCTATTCTTCCTGTGGATTCATTGAGGCCCGCAATTCCGCCTGTGGACTTAAGCCCCAGGACAGAGCCGTATGTAGTGCAGTTTTCTATTGTTCCCCTGTTGATGCCTGCAAGAGAGCCTATATGCTCCATGCCGCCTTTTGGGGAAAGAAGCCCCTTAAGTGTCAGATTCTTAACGGTACCCTCGGCATTTATGAGCCTGAAAAGGCCTATATCATTTCCTGCGCCGTTAAAAGAAAAGCCGCTAATGCTATGCCCCCCGCCGTCGAATATGCCGGAAAGCACTGGGGCCGGACGAAATCCATCTAAGCTGCTTATATCTATGTCCTCCGTGAGTAAAAAACGTTTTCCTCTGCTGTAGCCATCTGTCAGGGCTTTTTTACAGAAGTTCTGGAAGTCGTCTGCTGATGAGATACGCACGGTTTCCCTGTCCTCGTCTCCTTGCTCCCTTTCCTCTTGGCCGGCATTGGCGGGATTTGCGGCAAAGACCGGCACTGCCCCGCTCTCCCCTCTGCTTAAGGGCAGAGGAATAGTGAGGGCGGCAGAGAGCATGAGGCTCAATATTCTCTGTAGATATTTAATCTTTTTACGCTTCATTTTTTCCTCATGCATCTGTATGCCTGTCTAAGGAGCTACTGGGACTGGCGGTAGCGGTCTCTGAAGCGGCTGCCGCAATGTCCTCTGCAGTATTTTCCATTTCTTCAGTATCTGTAGGAGTATCTTTGGGAGTGCCTGCATGAGTATCTATCATATTGCCGGCCATAGCGTCCTTATGCCCATCGCTCTCATCAATGAAAGCAGCGCTATCTTCCTCAGAGCCCGTATTCATGTTATCCTCAAAGCCTGTACTGATGCTGCCATCGGCGCCTTCCTGTTTCCTTGCGCTGCCGCGGCGGATCCTTAAATCCACATCTCCCCTCATAGTTCCCCTGAACTCGCCTATGAGGTAACCATTGAAACGGCCGTTTATTAGGCCGTTAACGATAACGACTGTCTGCTGTTCCTTAATGGCATTGCCATCATTCTGTGAGGGGCTGCCGCCTATGCGGAAGAAGGTGCGGTCTAAGATAAAATCAAAGATGCATAAAAGCTGGGGCAGCACCAGCATTACCAGCAGGATGGAGGTCAGAGTCCCTCTTCCAAGGGCAGTGCCCAGCTGTGAAATGGTGGCATTGCTCGTAAAGTTTGCCACGATGAAGCCGGAGGCGGTGAGTATGCTGCCGCTCGTGAGTATGGTGGGGAAGGCCTCGTTAAGGCTTCGGATAATGGCGCTTTTCTTATCCCCCAGCTCTTTCCTTAAGTAAACATACCTATTCGTTATGACTATGGCATAGTCTATAGTGGCACCCATCTGTATGGAGCTCACTATGAGGTAGCAGAGGAAGAATAGGGGCTTATTCTGCAAATATGGAATGGAAAAGTTTATCCATATACTGCCCTGTATCGTGATAAGGAGAATAAAGGGGAGGCTCACTGACTGGAAGGTAAATAGCAGTATTATCCCCACAAAGAGGGCAGTGAGGACGCTGATTAAGGTATTGTCCATATTAAAGGAGCTGGACAGGTCAAAATTACTGGTGGGCTCTCCGACTACATAGATTCTTTCTTTATAATAGGACTGGGCCATCTCCCTAATTTCAGCTATCCTGCCGTAGGTCTCCTCACCCTCGGCGGGACCGTTCAGGACGAAGATAATGCGGGAATAATCCTCGCTCTCCAGCTGTTTACGGGCAGTGGTGATATCGTCATGTATGTCCGTGATGTCCTGGCTCTGCTTTGCGCTTAAGTTAAATGCGCCCTGCTCCTTTTTGTCATAGATAAAGTCTATGAGGTCTATGACAGGTATGCGGTACTCGTCTATGCCGTCTATGAAAGCCCCATAGATTTCCTTGTCCTGGGCGTAGGCTGTATAGAGGAGCTTGGAGAGTCCGGCGTCTATGCTTGCCACATCCGCGAACTCCCTGGGGTTTAAGCTGTCTGTGAGTATGTATTCTTCCTCATCCCCTACCTCTACATTGGCGAGGGCGAGTATGGTGTCTATATAATCCCTGCCCTTCAGGTCTGCTATTATTGCGGCCTCCTTGGCATAGTCACCCTTGGGCAGTATTATGGCTACATTGTTTCCGGTCTCAAAGGTCTCGTCTATCCTGTCCTTTGCTTCTATATAGGGGGTTTTTAAGGGTCCCCTGGCGGTATAGGTGTCGAAGATATAGGGGCAGCGGGAGGAATAGTTGGAGGCTATCACTATCACGCCCAGAAAGAGCACGGGAATGATGAATCGGGTATGATAGATAAGCTTCCCGAAATGATTGATGCTGGGCACGAAATTCTTGTGCCGGCTCTTTTCTATGGCATTGCGGAACATCATTATGAGGGCAGGCATGAAGAAGAAAACTGTCAGCATGGAGAAGATTATCGCCTTGCAGAGTACGAGCCCAAGGTCCTGCCCTATCTTGAAGTGCATGAAAACCAGGGCGATGAGGCCGGAGATGGTCGTAAGGGAGCTGGAGGATATCTCTACTATTGCCTTGGCGAGGGCGGTGACCATGGCATCCCTTGGGGGGAGGCCGTTATCCCTTTCCTCCATATAGCGGTGGAAGAGTATGATGGCATAGTCTATGGCCAGGGCCAGCTGCAGTATGGCGTCTACTGCGTTGGATATATAGGAAATGGTGCCGAATATATAGTTCGTGCCCTTATTTAATACTGCGGCCATTCCGAAGGTGAGTATGAAGATAGGCACTTCCGCATAGGTGGAGGAGGTGAAGAGGAGCACTCCCACTATGATAATGGCCACCAGGCCCAAGATGAAGCGTATGTCCTTCATAAGCTCTGCGGATTCGTCCAGGTCTACGGTGGTATAGACATAGTTGTCATAGTCCTGCACAAAAGAGCGGACCTCGGCTATGGCCTTCTGGCTTAAGTCTGTTTTTTCTTCTTCGTCAAAGGTGATGGTTATCAGGGCCGCAGAGTCCCTGTAATAATCGTTAAGCTCATCGTCGTCATAGTCTGAGTCTTCTGCATCGTAGAACTGCACCCTGTCCAGACCGTCTATATTCTTTAAGCCCTTTGCGACACTTAAGGCCCTCTCGTATGTGATATTGGCTAAAAGGACCTTTGCAGTGCCATGGGTCTCAAACTCATTGTCCATGATGTCAACGCCCTGCCTGGTCTCTGTGTCTTCAGGAAGATACTGGGATATATCGTCCTCTACCTCCACCTTGCTTATCTGCGTTGCGCAGAAAATAGCCGCAATGATAAAGAGCACAAAGAAAGCCTGCCGCCCGTCCACTATGATGCGGGATATGTTGTACATTATATTATTATTTTCCATATAACCTCGTCAGAAAGCCTCTAGACAGATAATGATCAGTTCTTGCTCCGGGGCTTTTTCTTAAATAGTGCGAACAGAATGAGAAGGAGTATGGCCCCTGCGCCTAAGAGCACATAAGGCAGCCTGTTTTCAAGCTTCTTCGCCACAATGAAGGTGCCTTCACTTTCCATGGGGAATACAAGGTATTTCCCGTCCCGCCTGAAATCGACAGGTATAGCCTGTCCGTTTTGCAGTAAAAGCACGCTTTCCTGTTCATTTTCTTCAGGGCTTAGATAGCGCACCCTGTAAATGCTGCCTTTTTCCTCGTAGGGGCTTTCTATATTAAATCCTATGGCGGCCTTCAGGGAATAGCCCTTAGGTATATTTACTCCCGAAACCTGTCCGCCATTACTGTAGCTTAAAGCCGTGCCCTCAAAGAACTTCCCCGTAAGCATGAGCACGGGAGGATCTTCATCTGAAGCTATGGTAGTTACCCAGTCCACATACTTTAAGTTTACGGTGACATTCTCTGTGACATTCGTGAGTTCAGGGGTTTCCCAGTAGCCATAGGATATGTCTTCCGGAAGCTTATCGGGATACTCATGTTCTGATACGCTGGAGCCGTAGGGAACATAGAGGGTCTTTAGGACCTCGCCGTCTGCCTGGAAGGTCACTTTGAGATTGCTGAATTCCTTTGGTATGCCGGGGGTATCGAGGAATTCATGGTAAGTCACGGGCTTTGCGCTTTTTTCTTCGGTCACTCCGTTTATTGCAGGCACTCCCTGGTCCACATATATATTGCCCTGGCATTCCCCTTCGCTGTCTAAGTCCCCCAAAACCGCGCCTATGTGTTCCCCGCTGTCCATGCTGACTGTTGCAAATGAAGCATTTCCTATAACAGTCTTTCCATATCCCGCAATGCCGCCTATATAGTCCCGTCCCTTGATCTCGCCCATAGAATGGGAATTCCTGATGACAAAGGCGCTCTTTCCGGCAATGCCGCCTGCGTAGTTCCCTTCCCTGACTTCTATGCGCCCATAGTTATTGCCTGAGATAACGGCGCCCATTTCGGCCCTGCCGACTATGCCGCCCGCATAATTATTCCTGACAGATACATCGCCGTGGTTGGAGCAATTAAGTATAGTGGCTTTCTGTGTCCTTTCGTGCACGAGGCTCAGCTGTCCGCCCGACACCACCTCAAAGTCAGACTGTATATCGTCGTCTATGTCCATGAAGCCGGCAATTCCGCCGCCGTTAATGTCGGAATCGATATTGCCCCTGTTCTCTGCCCGTAGTATAAGGCCCCTTGTCAGCTCTTCGTTCGCATCGTCAGAAATGTCCCTGAATACGTCTTCCACATCCTTCGTATTCCATATATCGTCCATTTCTTCCTGTATTTCGTCGAAGCCTCTGTTTAAGGTCGTATTTAAGACCCTGACCTGGCTCGTGAGGCCGTCCAAGTGCTTACGCAGCAGGGCGTCTGAGGCCTTCAGGCTGTCGCTTAGGGCATCCATGCCTATAGCGAGGGCGTCCGTGCTGGAGTTGATGTCGTCCCCCGTGATGCGTATGTCCTTTTTGTAATCGTCTATGCAGCCCCATAGGAATTCATACAGGCCGCCTGAGAGCTCCTTAAGCCTTTCGGTCTTGTCTTCTAAGCTTTTGCCGTGTTTGTCCGCCTTGACGGCTTTGGATAATAGCGTGTCCAGCTGTGTATTAGTGCCGGAAAGTATGGATATGAGCTTTGAAAAATAGTTTGTCATATCCACGTCTATGCCGCTTGAAGCCGCATTTTCAGTGGCATCTATGAGCTTTTCAGTGTCGCCTATGCCGTCCCGCAGGCTCTCCAGGGCGCCCTTCGTGTCCTTGTCATATCTGTCCAGCTCTATGCTGTCCACTATCTCCCTTATTTCGTTTACGCGGGAGCGTATGTCCTTTTCGACAGAGTCATTCTTGCATTGGTAATAGACCTTGTAGGCATCTATTTTTGCCCTGAGCTCATCTGTGGTAAAGCGTATCTGGTCTATTTTTACCTGCGCCTTGTCGTCCTCTTCTCCTACAGCCTTGTGCAGGGCGTTTGTAAGGTCTACTAATCTGTCCAGTTCATCGCTGCTGTCGGAGAGGGCGTCGGGGGAATAGATATTCATGACGCAGGGCTCCAGCTGCCCCGCTATTCCTCCCACATCCTTCCTGCCAAATATGGCTCCTGTATTAGAGCAGCCATAGAGCACGCCCCGCTCATAGCCAACGATGCCGCCTGTTTTAAAGCCTGCATGGGAATAGCCCACATCGCCGTGGTTATGGCAGTCAGCCAGGATGCCGCTGGAAGCGCCCGCTATGCCTCCTGTGTAATTAATCCTATGCTCGTCGTCGAATCTCTGGAGTATGTTGCCGTCCTTTAGGTCCAGGGAATCCGGATTGAGCTTGTCCAGGTTTTCATTGCTGTCGTCCAGCTCCCCATCGGGCATTTGGGCCGCGGCCGCGGCATCCCTTTCGTCATCCAGCTCCCAGGCATTCTTGCTGCCGGTGTTTATGCCCCCCTCATTCTCCGATTCCCAAATATTTCCCTCGTTGGAGCCTGCGATGCCGCCAGTGCGCCTGATCCCGTGTATTTCGCCGGAGTTTTTGCAGCGCATTATGTTGCCTGAGGGCGTGTTCCATCCGGCTATGCCCCCTGTTTCCTCAGACCCCAGGATATAGCCTGAAAAGCTGCAGTCCACTATGCTGCCCCTGTTCGTGCCGGCTATGCCGCCAATGCGCCGCATGCTGCCGTCAGGGGCAATGTTCCCTTCCACATGGAGCCCCTCTACCCTGCCTGTTTCGGCTATGGTGCGGAAAAGGCCGGTATTACTGTCATTTCCTTCCAGGTTTAAGCCGCTTATGGTATGGCCATTTCCATGAAAAACACCGGCAAAAATGGAAATGGGCTTAAAGCCGCTGCCTTGCAGGTCCAGATCCTTAGTAAGATTAAAGATGCGGCCCAATGTCCAGGTCTCGTCTATGCTTTTTTCTGAAAGGGCTATGATGTCGTCGGTGCTGCTTAAAGAAAATGTATTTTCTGATATGGGCGCAGCGTTTTCTTTAGTATCCCGTACTTCTATTTCATCGGCGCAGAAGGTCAGGCAGGGTTTACAGAATAGTGAAAGGAGCAGTGAGATTACGAGAAAGGAGCATATATGTTTTTTTCTTTTATTTAAATAGTGCACTTCAAAACCTTGAGGAACTGTCACGAAATATCACGATGTCAGGGGCAAAACTATGTTTTTGCAAATCATACCAGCAGGATTTTGAAGCTGCTGCTTTCGACCCCGACATCAAATCATAAGTCAGATTCCAACAATACCTTGTCATTATACAATAATCGCATTATAATGAAAATTTGTCATGATAGCAACAGAAAAAAAATATATTCATAAATACCTATTTTTACTTGCCCTGGTTTTTATTATTGCATGTTTATGGGTAATATTGGCTTCGGAGGCGGCGTCCTCTGTGACAGAGATCTTTGATAAGCATTACTATAGGGCATATAAAGAGGAAAACAAAGGCTATATAGCCCCCTGGTATACCAATGGGCTGCATATAGTGGATGAGGGCTTTATTAATGAGCTGGAGCGCTTAAGGGAGGACAGGGACGGAACGGGCCATGTGCTGGCCATAGGCTCTTCCCTCTGCGCCACGGAGTTTGACCCTTTGAAGCAAAAGCTTCTGGGCAACTATGACCTCATGGTCTTTGCCAGCGGGAGCGGTTCCTGGCGCACGAATTACATAATGGACAAGCTCATTAGGCAGGAATACAGCTATAGGGATAAGGACATAGTGAAAATAGAGGTATCCTATTCCACTTTCCGCAATGCGGACAATAAGACCATACTGGAGTCGGTGCTGGACAAATGGGGGAAATACAGCGTGACTGAAGACCTCGATGTGAAGAGGAATAGTATGCTTTTTTCTTCCATATACTGGCTAAATGTACAGTTCCTAAAGATACAGAATGTCCTTGAGCTCCTTATGTCCTATATCTCGCCACTGGACCGCATGGCCCAGATAGGGCCTGGGAATTACCGCAACAATTTTTTTAATCACAAGGCCACGGCGGCGAACTTCTCCATTACGCCTGAGAGGAGAAAGGTGGTGGAAGAGGAGCTGATGCGGATCTCAGAGGATACAAACGTGATCGCAGAGTTCTCGCCCATACCTGAGGGCTTAAGGGAGACGGAATCGGGGAAGGCATATATGGAATACATTGATGACAGCCTGATCCCCTTGCTTGAGGAAAAAGGGATTGCCTACTTTGATTATAGGAATAGCTTTTCGGAAAAGGATTTCATAGACGGGGCGCACCTTTCCTATACGGCGTCCCTCAGATATACGAAGCGGCTGGACAGCGACCTGAACAGGGTGATACGCTTTATAAACAGGAAGGTGACGATAGGAACCGCCCACACATCGAGCAAAATTTGATTTCCGATTTATATCGATTAGAAATCAAATTTTGCGAGGTGCGGATAGAGGGTTCTGAATAGTTACGAAAAAAGGAGATGGATATGGACTTAGAAGAAATCCGGAAAAAGCTAGAAAATGTTTTCCAAACTGTATTTGACGATGAAGAAATAGAAATAGGGGATGCAACGACTGCAGATGATATAGACGGCTGGGACAGCCTTACCCATGTGCAGCTCATAGTGGCAGTGGAAGAGGCTTTTAACTGCAAGTTCTCTGTGGCTGAGACTATTAAATTAAAGAATGTGGGGGAATTCATACGCCTCATTGAGAGAAAGGCGGCAAATGCCTGAGTTTTCCATAGGAAGCTATATTTTTGGCGGGCTTTTGATAATTAGTCCGCTGCTGCTTATTTGGAAGGGCAGGCAGCGCCCTGTAATATTCTTTCTTTTAAATCTCTTTACATTCATCATAAGCTGCAAAAGCTCAATAACTCTTGCAATAGCTGTAATATGGGTGCTGCTGCCGTATTTCCTGGCGCCTTTTTTAAATAAAAAGGGCGCGAAGCCTTTGTTTTTTACGCTGCTCGGCCTTATATATATCTATCTCATGAATTATGCCTGGGTGCCTTTCATCAGGCTCCTGCCCTGGAATCCGCTCTTTAAGTTTATAGGGCTTTCATACTTCCTCTTCAGGGAGATAGATTTTGTGCTGCAGTATGAGGGGCTTAGGGAGGCGGGCGTAAGGATAAGCCTCATAGACTATCTCAACTATATGCTCTCCTTCTATACCCTTTTAGCAGGCCCGATAATCCGCTATGAGGCCTTTGTGGAGGATTTCTACAGAGAGGACAGGGCTTATTTTTCGGGAAATGAGCTATTGTCTAAGCTGCAGCGCATCCTTTGGGGATATCTGAAAGTCTATGTTTTTTCAGCTCTTTTTAATAATGGGGGCGACTATTGGTTTGAGCGGATTTCTGAGACTGATGCCGTATGGAAGGCCGTGCTCTATTTCCTATTGTTTTCTTTCTTTAACAGTGCCTTTATCTACTTTAATTTTTCCGGATACTGTGACGTGGTAATAGGCGGAGCCGACCTTGCGGGCTTAAGCGTTAAAGAGAACTTTAATAAGCCGTATCTGGCCCATTCGCTTACGGAATTCTGGAATAGGCACCATATCAGCCTGTCTGAGTGGATAAGGGACTATATCTATAGCCCTGTGTTCAAAGCCCTCCTCAGCGGGCCATGCAGAAAAAAAGCTTTTCTTGGGCAGTGCGTGGCTCTTTTTGCCACCTTCCTCATAGCCGGAATATGGCATGGCACTACGGTAAATTATGTCATATATGGCTTTTTGCAGGGGCTGGGAATGGTTTTCTCCACCGTGAGGAAAAAGCGGCTCATAAAGAAATTTGGGAAAAAGGGCTATAGGGAGTATGAAAAGAGGAAGCTCGTGGGGATAATGGAAAATGTGGCCGTGTGGACTTTTATCAGCCTTTCCTTTGCCTTTGTGGGCTATGACCTCGTAGGGGCATTGGGATTTTTGGTAATTAGGGGAGTTTAGATAGGTTTTTTTCAATATGGAGATATTGCTTCATGTTTTTTTTCGATAAGCTGCCTGTTGCATTGAAATTATTACTGCTCTCCCTGGAGCTTGCCATAGTGCTTTATGCTGTATTCCAGGGGAGTACAACTACCGTACTGTACCAGGGGTTCTAGGCATGAAGATAGCTATAATAGACGACAGCACGCAGGACATAGATATGCTGGAAGGCATGCTCTGCGATTATGCGGGAAAAAAGCGCCTTAATATATCCGTGGACAGGTATGGGAGCGCGGAGAGGTTTGTATCGTGCTATTCCGCTTTTTCATATTCTGTTATATTTCTGGATATATATATGGGAGAACTCAATGGCCTTGAGGCGGCCCGCATGATAAGGGAAAAGGACAGCCGCATTATCCTTATCTTTATGACGAATAGTGACGAGCATAGAGGCGAAGCCTTCGGCGTCCATGCCTATGAGTACTTGGAAAAGCCTTTGAGCGAGAAGAGGGTATTTAAGGTCATGGACGACCTTATCAAGCTTTCTATTGATGAGGGAGAGGTTCCCAGCCTTAATTTCATATCCGACAAGCGGGAAATAAGTCTTCCCTATGCGGACATAGTCATTATCAGAACGGGGAGCCATAACTATTTGGACATCACAGATAAAAAGGGGGATGTCTACTGTGTCAGAATGACATTCAGTACGGTCTGCGGCATTCTGGTAAAGGAAAATTCAGGCTTTGTCATATTAAACCGCGGAGTGGTCGCAGGCTGCAGATATATCATAGATATTAGGGACGGAATATGCTATATGGAAGGGGGAGAGGCGCTGAGAGTAAATCAAAGGAGGGAAGGAAAGCTAAGGAGGGAGGTCCAGGCCTATAAATTCAGGGAGCTAAGGCAGGAGATGCGAAAAAACAGCATTATGGGGGGAGTGGTGAATGTATCCGCCGGCTTATGATTTTCCTATTGCCCTTAAAATGAATAGCACTAAAAAAAGTGCCGAGACGACATTTTTTGTGCCGAAGGGCATTTTTTTTTTGCCATTTTTGCTATACAATGTGCTTGTATCTATTTTTATACATAGAATATGCCGGCTTTTTAGGGATTGCCGCGGAACTGTTCTGTGGCAGACGCTGAGGGCAAGCTTAACCGGACGGCTTATTTTATGGAAAAAGCCCCTAATGCTTATGAGGAATTGGGGGCGGGTATTACGGAAAGCTGCGTAATATAAGGAGGGAAGATTATGAAAAGGAAACTGATGACATTATTGCTGGCAGGGACATTATCTGTATCTATGCTCGCAGGCTGCGGCGGCGGTGCTAAAAAGGAAGATACTGCTGCGGCGGAGACGAAGACTGAAACGGCGGATTCCGGGGCTTCTGAGACGAAGGAAGAGGCTCCTGCGGAAGAGGCTGCTCCTGCGGAAGAGACGGCCACGGAGACTGAAGGCGCTGCCGATGAGGGGACTGAGGAAGCCGCCACAGAGGATACTGCCAGTACAGGTGGCGAAAGCGGCACATTCTCACTCTTAGATGTGAGCGAGGATATGATAGAAGTAGGCGTATACGGCAATAGCGGTGACGGCCTTGAGCTGGTATTCTCCTTGTTTACGGGTCCCGACGGAAATAAGTACGTATCGCTCTTTGGCTTTAATAATAATGGCGGCGGCGGAGACGTGATCTGCGGACAGTATGAAGCTTCTTCAGAGGTTGACGAGGAAGGCGACAACTGGACATATTTTGACGTTACAGATGTCTATACCGGAAAGAATGTAAAGCTCGGCATAGCTGAGAGGCCTTCCACCAATGAAGTGCTCTTCTTTGATGAGGACGGCGCAGTCGTAAAGGGAGAATATCTCTCAAATGCCGATACCATCAACTACATGGCCTCAGCTGTAAATCTTCTGTCACAATAAGCTTTTGTTTATCAGGAATTCGGGGGGCTGTCTTCAGCTCCCCATTTTTTTTATAGCCACCCCCGCAGGCGGGCCTGAGTCCGCATAAAACCTATCTTCTGCGACGAATTAAAACGTTTTTGAGGAGCAGAAGATAGATTTTATGCGGACGGGGCGTGATTCACCCGTACAGTTGGAAAAGCATCAGTAACAATGGACATAAAGGAATTCTTTAGAGCGCTATTATCATTTTATTATATAATACCTCTGGCTTCTGTATGCCTGTTCCCCATGAAAAACTGCCTGAAGAGAAGCGCGGGGGCAACGGCCGCCAGGCTCTTTCTAACGCTTATGGGGCTCATGCTGTCCTGCGCCCTTCTGGAAAATATTTTTAAGCTGAAATACGTCTATCTCATATTCCTTTCCGTTCTTATCACATTCCCTATATACAGGTTTTCAGTCACAGCCCACATATCAAAGGTGCTTTCGGTTTTCTTTACCGCCCTCGCATATATGGGCTGTTTTTTTAATATAACCATCTGCTTTGACGCCCTGCTGCATCCATATTCAAATATGGACAGTTTCAGCATAGAGGCCGGAGCTTTCGGGCTGCTGCTGTCGGCCGCCGCGGCCGCCTTAGCCTACCTGCCGTTATCTAAATACGCCAGCAGGCTGATAGACAGGCTGGATGGCGGGAGGATATGGCTGCACATACTGCCGGCGTCCTGCATCATATTGATAGGGGATATGTTCAATACGCCCCAGTGGTATGAGACCTTGTATTTCAATAGGGTCTTTATCGCATTCAGCATAAATGTGATGCTGCACTTCAGCCTGCTCTTTCTTATATGCCGTATGTTTTATTTGATCACGATAGATATGCTGGAGCTGTCGGAGATGAGGGAGAAAAATTACATCCTTGAGATGCAGGAGGAGATGTACACAAGGCAGGCCAGGTATATAGAAGCGTCGGCCAGGAACCGGCACGACTTCAAACATTCCATATTAATACTGGAAGGTCTGGCAAGAGAGGGAAAGCTGGATGAAATACGCTCATACTTGGAAAATGTCCTGAATGCCCTGCCTGTCAATGATGTGGTGAGGTACTGCGCCAATCCCGCAGTTAATGCGATACTGAATTATAATAAGCAGCTTGCGGACAGCAATATGATAAAGACGGCATGGGCCGTAGACATTCCTGAAAAGCTCTCTATTTCAAATAATGACCTCTGCTCCATGCTTGGGAACATCCTGGAAAATGCCCGCGACGCCTGCCTGGAGGTGCCTGAGGATAAGAGGTTCATAGAGCTCTATGTGAGGACGGACCACGGCATGATCCTCTATATCGTAGCGTCAAACAGCTTCAACGGCGAGATTTCCATGAAGCAGGGAATGTATATGTCTACAAAGAGGCGGGGAAGCGGCATGGGGCTAAAGTCCATCATATCCATAGCGGAGAGCTATGGCGGCATAGCGAAGTTCAGTAATGACGATACGCAGTTTATGTCTGACATTATGATACCGCTGGAATAAACAAATGAAGAAGGGTTGGGCGATAAGGAGACTGTCCTAGGGCAGAGTATTTGATGGAGGAAGGATATGGCTGACTGGGTAATAGTTGTGGACGATGACGAAACGAATCTGAAGGTGGCGGGGCATATACTGAGCAAGGCCCACATTAGAGTAACTGCCATGAGGTCGGGGGAGAGGCTGTTAAAATACCTGCAGGAAATGGAAGTGCCTGACCTTATACTCCTGGACATAATGATGCCGGGCATGGACGGGTTCGAAACGCTTTCAGAGCTTAAGAAGCTGGAAAAAGCAAGGAACGTGCCGGTTATCTTTCTCACGGCCGACGAAAATGAAGGGACGGAGGCAAGAGCCCTTCTGGCAGGGGCAGTAGATTTCATTAAAAAACCCTTTGTGCCAGAGGTGCTGACCCTCAGGGTCATGCACATGATAGACTTGGACCACCTTCAGAAAAGCATGGTTGAAGAGGTTGAGAAAAAGACCCGTGAAAACCGGAGGCTCTTTATGCAGGTAGTGGCATCACTGGCCACTGCCATAGATGCGAAGGACACTTATACAAACGGGCATTCGGAACGGGTCGCGGCATATTCAAGGGAAATCGCAAGGAGATATGGCTATGACGGGAAGCGGCAGGAAGACATCTATATGATGGGGCTATTGCACGATGTGGGAAAGTTAGGCATTCCGGATGCAATAATCAATAAGCCTGCAAAGCTCACACAGGAGGAATATGACATTATAAAGACCCATCCCGTGCTGGGTGCCGGTATATTGAGAAATATCAAGGATATGCCCAGCCTTGCCAGCGGAGCCAGGTGGCACCATGAGAGATACGATGGCAAGGGCTATCCCGATGGGCTCTTCAAAGAAAGCATACCGGAGGAAGCGAGGATCATTGCCGTAGCCGATGCTTATGACGCAATGACGAGCTATAGGAGCTACCGCAGCCTCCTGTCCCAGGAAGAAGTGAGGGAAGAGATAGAAAAGGGTTCAGGAAGCCAGTTTGACCCTAGATTTGCCCGTATCATGCTGGATATGATAGATGAGGACAGGGATTACAAAATGAAGGAAGAGTAACTTTTACTATAAGCAGAAAAAGCCATGGACGACAGATTAAAGGAAAATGAATTATTGCAGACTGCCCATGTCATGATCCTGATTTGCTATACGATGCTCTCCGGCATCCTTATAGGGGAGGCCGTCCTTCTGGGGTGGGAGCCATGGGCCCTGATTTTAATTGCCCTGGGCATAGTAACTGCATGGGTAATACAT
>JAGBNO010000011.1 GCA_017634355.1 Lachnospiraceae bacterium | reverse complement strand
GGTTTGATGCAATAGAGGTCACGGAGGTTTCATCTCAAATTAAGGATAAAAGGTGGAACACAGAGATTCTTGAACGTGACCGCCTGTTCCTGGAATTGCTCGGGGTTAAACTTAACACATGACCAAAATGCGAAATTTAGGATACTGTACCTGAACTCCGTAGTGAATACGAGCCAGAGGTTTGTCTGCGTATCCCGCCCACGGAGGTTCGGGACGACCATGGCGGCGGATATGCTATGCGCTTATTATGGCAGGGATGCCGGTAGCAGGGAACTTTTTGAAAAATGCTTGATATGCAGGGCAGATAGGAAGGAAATTGAGAAGCCATGGGATGAGCATCTGGGTAAATTTGATGTGATCCGTCTTGTGATGACGGATTTTTTTTAAAATGGGACTTCAGTAGCTGGCGGCCTTTCAAGGCTGCAGAGTTTGATCACAAGAGAACTTGCAAAAGCATATCCTGAAACTGATTTTTTTGATAAAAATGACTTGTTACAATCCATCCAGGATGTTTATGCTGAAAATGGAAATCAGTTCGTTGTGGTCATAGATGAATGGGATGCAATTTTCAGGGAACATAAGGACGATAAGGAGGGGCAGAAGGAGTACCTGGATTTCTTAAGGGACTGGCTCAAGGATAAGGAATATATCGCACTTGCGTATATGACAGGAATATTGCCCATAAAGAAGTACGGGAAGCATTCCGCCCTCAATATGTTCGATGAGTATTCGATGACATATCCCATGTTCCTTGCCAGATATACAGGTTTTACAGCTGATGAAGTGTCAAACCTTGCCGAAAGATATGGGCGGGATTATGAGAAAATAAAGGAGTGGTATGACGGGTACAGAGTGAGCGACATCATTCCTCCGGACCCGCAGCATAAGAGTTTTTTAAGAACTGGCAGACCGCCGGAGGGTAAAAAGTATTCCCTGTATAGCCCCCTTTCGGTGGTAAAAGCCATACGCTCTGGGGTAATAGACAATTACTGGAACGAGACTGAGACTTACGAAGCCCTGAAGCAGTACGTGGACTTTAATTTCGACGGCCTGAAGGAAGACGTAGCCGTCCTTATGGACGGCGGACGGGTAACTGTGGACATCACTGGCTATCAGAACGATATGACAAGCTTTAATGGCAAGGACGACATCCTGACTATGTTCATACACTTGGGCTACTTAGGCTACGACAGGGATTCAAAGGAAGTGTTCATCCCAAATAAGGAGGTGCTGCAGGTATTCAAGGCATCCACGAAGTCCAGGGACTGGACCGTGACCTTCAGGGCACTGAGTAATTCCAGGAAGCTCCTTGAAGCCACATGGGCCTGCGATGAGGAGACGGTGGGCGAACTCATAGAGGCCGCCCATGACAGGGCAGGGAACAGGACATACAATAGCGAGGCCGGATTATCTTATGCAATACAGCTGGCATACTATGCCGCACAGGACGAATATACTATTATCCCTGAACTGGATACTGGGAAGGGATATGCGGACCTGGCCTTTATCCCAAAGAAGCCCGACAGGCCTGCGCTCCTCATAGGGCTTAAGTACGAGCATGATGCTGATACTGCAATAGGACAGATACATAGGCAGAGGTACCCCGACAGGCTGGAGCACTACAAGGGGAACCTGATCCTTGTGGGGATAAGTTACGACAGGGAGATTAAGAATGATGAAGTGCTGTTCAAGCACCACAGCTGTAAGATAGAGAGGGCGTGAACAGCTTCTGGGTAAAATTCCCGACAGTTCTTATATTACTATGAACCAGGCGGATGAAATCAGAGAAAACTTCAGTTATGAATATCCCTCAGAATTCCTATATAAGATTATTAAAATATGAGGTAGCATAAGATTATTAAAATACGGGGTAGCTATACCGGATGATAGAAAAGACCATTACCAAGACCTTTAGGAGCCGAATCTGGAGGCCTTTTATCACAGCGATAAAAAAGTATGAGCTTATCGAGGAGGGCGACAGGATAGCCGTATGCATTTCGGGCGGCAAGGACTCCATGCTGATGGCCCTGCTCTTTAAGATGCTTCATAGGTATAGCATCTTTCCATTTGAAGCGAAATACATTTCTATGGATCCGGGCTACAGCAGCATAAACAGGCAGAGAATAATAGACAATGCCGCTATTCTGGGGATACCAGTAGAGTTTTTCCAGACCGATATTTTTGCCATAGCCAATAGTGCAGACAAATCCCCCTGCTACCTCTGCGCCAGGATGCGCCGGGGGGCGCTTTATTCCGAGGCTAAAAAAAGGGGCTGCAATAAGATAGCCCTGGGGCACCACTTCAGCGATGTGATAGAGACCACGGTTATGGCCATGTTCTACGGCTCACAGCTGCAGGGTATGCTCCCCAAGCTAAAAAGCAGGAATTTCGAGGGAATGGAGCTTATACGGCCCCTTTACATGGTGCATGAGGACGACATTATAAGGTGGAGGGACTTAAATCAGCTCACGTTTCTCTGCTGCGCCTGCCGCTTTACAGAGAGGAATGAGCACTCACATGACGGCATTGGGGACTCCAAGCGGCAGGAAGTGAAGGAGCTCATAAGAAGCCTCAAAAAGACCAACCCCGGCATAGAAAAGAGCATTTTCAATAGCCTGCATGCGGTAAACATAGAGACTTTCCCTGGGCTTAAAGGCGGGGATAAGCACTATTAACTGTCATTTCAAGTTCTGCTTTTTTTCGTTAGCTCGTTATACGATATATACAAGGGCAGTAATATACGTTAATGAGTATATATTGCCATAATTCCCTCTTTGAAATAAAATAGGCCTGTACATCAAGGCGTGCATGGCAAGCGGATAAGAGTTATCCGTCTGCTATAGTTCGCATATCTATGATTCAGCGCTCAAAAATCCATTATAATTATAAAGAAGGCTTGCTGGCCGGATAAGTGGGTTTTGAATAGTATTTACATATAGGGAAGGAAATCCATGTCAGACAGTCAGGTTTCTCTGGAGAAGGCCAGAGAGCATTTTTACAATAATATAAGGCAGATGAAAAATAACGCCGTGCTCCTCCGCCGGATGGAGAGGGGGCGCATGGAGACCATCTTTGCGTCAGAGGACTTTGCGGAGATGATGGAGTGCACCATAGAGGAGGCCATGGAGCTCATGGACGGCATGGGCTTCTACAAGACCACAAGGCCGGAGGACAGGCCCCTGGTCCGTAGCATCTTAAAGCACAGGATGGCTTATGACGGCGGGCAGGTCCTCACCATACAGAAGACCACTGCCAAACGCCGGAGTATATGGTGCAATGTGCACTATGCCTTTATAGATGACTTTGACGAGCATTTTGTCTACTGCACCTATACAGACGTGACCGCCCGAAAGGAATACGAGGAGCGGATGAAGAGCGTCTATAATAATATGGGCCAGAGCTTCTATAAGGAGAGCGGGAGCACCCTTGCCTATATGAGGGTGAACCTCTCTTTGGACAGATTTGAGGAGCTTAAGGGAAAGGACCTATATGAGACCGACTCCCCCATGCTTTCGTATTCTGAATCCATTAAGAAGCGTTCTATGCACTTTCCGGTACCTACCGAGAGAAGCCATTTCCTCAAGCTTTTTAATCCGGAGAATCTCATGCAGGGTTATGCCGAGGGGAAGGCCAGCGTATCCCAGGTGCTCTTTTCCATAAGGAATGATGGCAGGTCCTGTTTCGTAAGGATTTCAGCATCCATTACCCGACATCCCCTGACGGGGGACACGGTGGCCTTCATGACGGAGCAGGAGTGCAATGGCGACAAGGTAAAGGAGACGCTCGCGGGGAAGATACTGGCGCAGCAGTTCGACATGGTCGCCTACCTTGTGGACGGCAGATACGGTGTCACCATAGGAGATGAGGCCAATATAGGGAAGGGGAGCATTTTCCCTATTATAAAAAACGGCAATTACCATTCATATCTCATGCATCAGGTAATGCCTCTGCTGCATGGGAGCGAGGACGAAAAGAAAGACATGGCGGATTCCCTGTCGCTCCAGAGCATAGAGGAGGGGCTGAAGCATAAGGAGCCATACGTCGTAAATGTGGCCATAGAAATAGACGGAGAGGTCTTCTATAAGCAGTTCGACTTCTATACGGTGGAGCCGGAGGCGAAATTCTACATTCTCTTAAAGAGCGACACGACAGAGATACAGAAGGCCCACAGGGCCATGAACGAGCAGCTTAAATCCGCCCTGGCCGCCGCCAATGAGGCGAACATTGCAAAGACAGCCTTCTTATCCAACATGAGCCACGAGATCCGCACCCCCATGAATGCGATAATAGGCTTAGACCGCATAGCGATGGAGGATCCGGACCTGCCGGAAAAGACCAGGGAATACCTAAAGAAGATAGCGGGCAGCGCGCAGCACCTTCTGGGGCTCATAAACGACATCCTCGACATGAGCCGCATAGAGAGCGGGCGCATGTCGGTCCGACACGAGGAATTCTCATTTTCCTCCATGCTGGAGCAGATAAATACAATGATAAACTCCCAGTGCCAGGACAAGGGCCTAAGCTACACCTGTAGGATAAACGGGAAAGTGGACGACTTCTATGTGGGCGATGACATGAAGTTAAAGCAGGTCCTGATCAACATACTGGGGAATGCGGTCAAATTCACGCCCTCACCGGGAAGGGTGGACTTCGGCGTGGAAAAGGTCGCCGAATTCGACGGGCAGTCCACCATACGCTTTGTCATTAAGGATACGGGCATAGGCATGGATAAGGCCTACATTCCGAAGATATTCGACGCCTTCAGCCAGGAGGATTCCTCCAGGTCCAATAAATACGGAAGCACCGGCCTTGGCATGGCCATAACAAAGAACATAGTGGAGCTCATGAACGGCAATATAAGTGTCGAGAGCGAGAAGGGCAAGGGCACGGCCTTCACTGTAAATGTCACCCTGAAGAATAGCGACAGGGTCATGGACAATGTTGCAAATGTAGACATCAATGAGCTGAAGGTGCTGATAATAGACGATGAGAGCGTGGACCTGGAGCATGCGAGGCTTGTGCTGGAGGAACTCGGTATTTCTGCCGACACCTGCCTTGGCGGAAAGGAAGCGATAGAGACGATAGAGCTGAAGGCCGCCAGGATGGAGTCCTACAATCTGATATTCGTAGACTGGAAAATGCCTGAGAAGGACGGAGTGGAGGTCACGAGGGAGATTAGAAAGATATCCGGTGCGGATTCGGCTGTTATAGTGCTGACGGCCTATCACTGGGACGACATAGAGAAAGAGGCGGTGGAGGCCGGGGTGGACGGATTCATGTCTAAGCCCCTCTTTGCGTCCAATGTGCTGCCTGCCTATACAGAGGCAAAGCACAAAAAGGCCGAAAAAAAGCCGGAGGCCCCTATGGCTGAGCTTAAGGGCAGGAGGGTACTGCTGGCAGAGGATATGCAGATAAACGCTGAGATTATGAAGACCCTGCTGTCTATGAAGGGGATAGAGGCGGACCATGCAGAGAACGGGGAGGAGGCCCTGAGGCTTTTTAGTGAGAATGTCGAGGGCTATTATGACGCAGTGCTTATGGATGTGAGGATGCCTGTAATGGACGGGCTCAAGGCTACAGAAGCCATAAGGACCCTTAAGAGAGGCGACGCTGCCAGAGTGCCCATTATTGCAATGACAGCCAACGCCTTTGACGAGGATGTGCAGAGGTCCCTGCAGGCCGGCATGGATGCGCATTTGAGTAAGCCCGTGCAGCCTGAGCAGCTATTTAAGACGCTGGGGGAACTGATCGCGCTTTCCGGAGAGCCCCGATCGCTTTCGGAGGTGTGATCAGATATTCCAAAATGTCACCGCAATAGAGGGAAATGAGACAGTGTGCCACAAAAATGCGGCAGAAAGAGCCTAAAACGCTCTACGCAAGTTAGTCAGATATTGCAAAATGTCACCGCAATAGAGGAGGAATAATGGAAGCTTATAAAAGCAGTAAGAATAAGGATATTCTGGACGACGTCTTTGATGCCTTTACAATGCTTGCGGATGGCGAAATGGTGACTCTTTTAGATGTGGCGGATGGGTATTTGCGCTACTCCTCCGCATTAAAGGAGTTAATAGGCCTGCCAAAAGAATTTATGGAAAACGGGGCGGAGGAGTGGATGCAATACATACATCCTGAAGACCGCAAGAGGCATGAGGCGCTTATAGGGCCGCTTGTATCAGGGAAATCCCATGCCTACGACATTACCTACAGGGTTAGGATAAAAAATGGCGAGTACAGCATTTTCAGGGCGCATGGCTCTGTCCTTAGGGGGAGGGACGGGAATCCGGCTTTCATAGGCGGCGTCATGCAGAATCAGGGCTTAATGGAGAATGTGGACGCTGTCACCATGCTCCCCGGCAGGAATGTATGGCTGGAAGACCTGGAGCGCTTCTCGGACGAAGGCCTGCCCACGGCTTCCCTCATGGTGGGGATAAAATCCTTTGAGGAGTTCAACAGATTCTATGGCTACGCATACGGAAACCGTATACTGCAGGATGTGGCCTGGATGATACAGGAATTATTAAAGGGTCGGGGGAAGGTATACCGCATAGAAGGACCGAATTTCGTGATACTGTCTGACATTATGGAGAGGGAAGAGTGCGCGGCCCTCTACGACATGATACACTACAGGCTGCAGAGGGGCATAGAAATAGACGGCATAAAGAATATACTGTCTGCCTGCGGCGGGCTGATATTTTCAGACCCGTCATCCATAGAGCCGCCCGCAGTCGCCACCTGTCTCTCATACGCATTCAAGGAATCCAAGGAGCACGAGCACGGGGAACTTGCCGACTTTAACGGGAGCTTCGACTATGAAGGAGCGAGGTCGCTGGAACTCATAAACTCCATAAGGGAAGCGGCATCCGACGGCTGCAGGGGCTTTTTCCTTGAGTACGAGCCTGTGATGTCGGCGGATGGCAAGCGCATTAATGGGGCTGAGGGCGAGCTTTGCTGGTTCTCTGAAAACTTTGGCCGTATCTGCGGAGATGAATTCCTGAGCATTTTGGAGAAGGACTTCATGTTCGAGGAGATATGGGATTTCGTCCTTAAGCAGGGGCTCAATGACGGGATGGAATTCCTGAAGGCGGATCCCGAATTTCTGCTCTGCCTGAATATTTACCGTATGCAGCTGGAAAACGAGTACTTCATAGAAAACCTGCTCACACACTTAAGGGAAAGCGGCTTCCCGCCGGGGCACTTAAGCCTTAAGCTCAACCCGGACTGCCGCTTTGCGGGGCTCTCCCTTTTAAAGGAGACCATATTGAGTCTTAAAAAAGAGGGGATAATTAGCATAATAGACGGCTTTGGCAGCGGCACAGATTCCATATCATTCTTAAGGAGCCTGCCCGTGGATGCGGTCTGCATAGATAAAATTTTCATAGACGACATAGTGGGCAGCGTAAGGGACAGGGAGATACTCCTGCATCTCATGGAAATAGCCTCGTCCTGTGTTCCTCAGATTAATCTAAAGGGTGTCGATAGTCCAGACCTTATGGAGTCATTAAAGGGCTTCCCGCTGACGACCATGCAGGGGAGCTACTTCTATAAGCCCATGGTTTTACGGGAACTACAGGCAGCGCTTAAGAAGAACGGAAGTTACGTAGCGCAAAGCTTTTGAAATAAGATTGGTATGATAAAGAAAAATTTTTTTTCTATGTATCCGGGCGCAGTTTTGTATGGGCTGTTTTTTAATATTTCGCTGATGATAGACAGCATTATCGCAGGCCAGGTTCTTGGAGCGGACGGGATTACTGCGGTTGCGGTCGGCGTGCCGGGGTATGGGGCTATAGCGGCGGTCATATACTCGCTTATCCACGGCAGCGGGCTAAGGATGATCTGGGCTAAGGGCCATGCGGATAATGAGGGCTGCCGCAGGGCTTATAATGGGGGAGCAACTTTGGTAGGTATCGCAGGCTTCATTTTTGCCCTTCTCATTTACGCATTCGCTTATGATATTGTCCTTATCTGCGGCGGTGATATGGTCGAGCCTGCCGTCAGGCAGGGCGCAGCGGTCTATTTGAGGTTCTGTTCGCCCATCGTATTTCTGACAGCGCTTGGGATCCTGCTCCAGGAAGTCCTGAATGTCTATGGCTTTCAGAGAGAGCGGGCGGCCCTGGGCATAGTCAATGTAGCAGTAAATCTGATAGTCTCAATTTCCTGTGTATCTTTTTTCCCAGCTGATATGAAGCTGGCAGGACTTGGGCTGGGAACCTCCGCAGGAGGGTTGGCTGAATTCCTGCTGGGGCTCATTCTGCTCCGTATCCTGAAAGTCCCTCTGGGATACCGTCCGCTAATCTTGCGCCCCAGTGAGATCATTGACACTTTACGGAGCGGATTTCCGGCAACCGTGGACTTTTTTTCGGAAAATGTCATAATGGGCATCCAGAACAATCTGATACTTTCAGGCTTTCCGGGCGATAGAATGATACTGCCCACAGCTGAAGTCGTCTGCAACATCTCTTACTTTGCTTCCGGCGCCATAAAAGGCGCAGCTATCGCCGCAGAACCCTTATTTGGAGTGTTCTATTCAGAGAGGGATGTAAACAGCATAAAGAAGGTCTGGAAGCAGGGATGGACAATAGGTTTTTTTGCTTCTATTGTCTGGGCGGCTCTGTTCTATCTTGCGCTTCCCGTGCTTTCTTCGCTATGCGGCATGGAATTGTCATACGACATATCCAGAGGGGTGCTGCTGTGCCTGATATTTGCGCCTGTAATGCATACTGTGTATATGTTTACCCTGTATTATGAAGGAATTAAGCGTTTTGCCCTGTCCATAGTATTTGCAGTCATTCCGGATTCTTGCCTTTATATATTAATGATGGCGCTTCTTATCCCTATCCTTGGAAAAGACGGAATCTGGCTCTCGATTACAGGGAATCAGCTGATAGGGCTTATCCTGCTCATTCCTTTAGTACTGCTCCTTGGCGCAGGATCGGGGAGAAAAATGGACAGGCTTTTACTATTGCCTAAAGAATTCTACACGGAGCCTCTCCTCAATGAATTCGATATTTCGGGCGCCGATACTGACGAAAAGACAGAGTTCGAGAAGCTTAAGGCCCCGCTTAAGGGCATCCTTTCATATACGGACAGAATAGATAGTGTGCTTGGCTGTGCGGAAGACCTGGTGTCGGACATGCGCCAAAGCTCTGATAGCGTTCACATTAAATTGATGGGAAATAAAGAGAGAGCAGAGTTATTTGTGCGAAGCTATGGAAACCGGTGGGAGCTGCCTTTAAACATATCAGAAAAAATAAAGTCCTGGGGGAAAGGCGTAAGCATTACTTCCAGTTATGTTTATAAGATGAATATTGTATGTGTCACTCTTGATGCGGGTCTTTGAACTAAGGAGCTATTACAGAATAACTTGTACATTTGGCTTGTCCAAACGCCTATATGCTTCATCGGAAAGATGCGCCGCAGAAAGAACCCGGAGCAACAGGCACTTTGACCGGTGCCGTATAATCACGGCAGAAAGGCAGAAATGAATAGTATTAGTGTTAAAAGCAGCCAGTCTTTAATGTCTAAGAAGTTTCTCTCAATGCTTCTTGGCGGTACTCTGACCATGATGATAGTCTCCATGCTGCTTATGTCGGACCAGATCATCGCAGGCTTTTCCATAGGCTCTAAAGCGGTTGCGGGTATCACGCTCGTTACGCCCATCTATTCGCTATCCGCATTTTTTGGCTCTGTTATCTCCAAAGGAGTGCCTGTCCTGTATACCACGGAAATGGGTAAATTCCGTAAAGAGAAAGCTGACAGGGTATTTGGGCTTGGCATTTTGATGTCCATATTGGCCGGAATCATATTGTTTATCCTGATAAGCCTCTTCGGCAATGCTTATTTAAGAAGCTGTTCCGCTGACGAGGAGACTTTGTCCCAGGCTATAGGATACCTTTTCTGGATACGCTTTACCATTCTTATTATGCCTTTGCAGATGCTTATAGGAGCGACAGTTTACGCTGACGGCGATGAAGCTGTCTCAAATGTGGCAAGTATCGTGCAGGGTGTCGGAAATATCGTTTTTTCCATTATCCTGAGCCGTCCTATGGGAATATATGGCATTGCCCTGGCTTCATTTTTGTTCTATGCGATTTCCCTCCTTCTCTTTTGCCTGCACTTTATCAGAAAAAATAATTCCCTCCGTCTGAACCTTTTCTTCTCCTTTGAACTTTTAAAAGATATAGTGCGCTACAGCATTATTGACTCAAGTTCATACCTCTTTCTTGCGGAACTCACTGCGGCTCTGAATTTTTATGTATCCTCGCAGTACGGGTCGGAGTATATCATCCTTGTATCGGCCATCACTCTGAGCAGGGAATTCCAGCTGCTCTTCGAAGGCATAGGAGAGGCAGTCGGCCCGATCTTTAGTATCTATGTCGGGGAACAGAACCGTGAAGGCCTGCGTTCCATTTATTCTCTCGCACAAAAAGCAGCCATTATCGAAGGGATAATAGTTACTATAGTATTGATAATCATTGCGCCCTTTGCGCCTGCGGTGCTCGATGTCACCGACCCGGCTCTTGTCCACTGGATAGTGGAGGGCGTACGGATGACGGCACTGGGTTCAGCATTTGTCAGCATCATGTATCTGCTTACCTCCTACTACCTGGTCATAGAGCAGATACTTCTGGGAATCGTCGCATGCGCTTTGAGGGATATTATTTTCAATATTTCCTTTGTTTTTGTGCTGGGCGGTATCTGGGGCATAATCGGCATGTTTACCGGCCTGGTCGTGGCTCCTGTCGTTGCCTACTTTGCCATGTTGTTTTTTATCAGAATGCGCTATGGCAAGGAGGACTGGCCCTTGCTTCTCTCCAGGCTTTCAGGTGGAGATGAGGGGTATCTGTTCAATCTGCGGACGAACCCTGAGGAGATCATAGGGCTGCAAAGTGATGTTCAGGAGATATTGAAAAAACATGATACAGACAGCAAGACCGTAACCCGTGTCTCATTGCTGCTTGAAGAAATGTACCTTTTCATAAGGAAAATGAATGGCGATAAGGCTGTTCTCTGCGAGTGCTCTGTATTTTTGAAGCCTGACGGGGTAAAGATCATATCTAAGGACGAAGGTGTTGCTTTTGATATGGCTGATGAAGACTTAAGTACCGTATCCCTTTCTTCATATGTCATATCCTCCTATCTGGAAAAAGAAGATTTGAGCAATCGCCACCTTATCACCATGAGCTTTAACCGGAGTTCTTTTTTCATTAAGTACAGCGGATAATATTATTCTGAAAGTGTGATAAGGCTTAGGAGCTGTTCATAAATAACTTTTCAAAGATGCGCAGTATTTTTCTTTGAGTGTGCTGACCAAAAATCAGGCGCATAGCGAGCTATGTAACTGATTTTTGGTCAGTGCAATCGGAGAAAAAGACAAGCAGATTGAAAAGTTATTTGTGAACAGATCCTTAGTCCCGCAAATAATAATTATCTGGCACATTCATTTGTCTGATCGCACATATGTTTCTTCAAGCCCGATCACCGGTGCCCGCTTGGAAATAGTTACAAAATATGCAGCACTATATAACGAAATAGCGTTAAAAATCCATAAAAATTCAAGCATCTCAGGTGGGAAGGCTGGGCTATAAGCCGGGAAATTTTGAAGTATGAGTGTTTGACTTTATATACATATATTTTTATAATGAAACGGATTTATACTCATTGACGTTAATTACTGCCGTTGTTTGTATAACGAGCAAACGCAAAATAAGTAAAACTTGAAATGGCAACACTGGCTCATTCGGTTTCATTGCATATGTTTAGAATTACGGCGTGAATGTAGCAGTAATTAATTATTCGGTGTACTGGTTTACGAGTATATCAAATAAGGGCTTAGTTAAGGAGTTTTTCAGTATAGTTTGGCTGTGCCGCTGGAATTATATCGATTAGAAATCAAATTTTGCGAGCTGCGGATAGGGGGGCTGAATAGTTACCAGTTACCTTTATTATTAAAAATCAAATCTTATGGGGTGAGGAGGTAGATATGAAAGTAGACCAGATCATCAAAAATGCCAGGATTTTTACATCAGATAAGGATAATCTGTACTCGAGCGCCTTTGCGGTAAAGGGTGGCAGATTCGTATATGTGGGCGACGAGGCCGGTCTTTCGGGATATGAGGGAGAAGTCACGGACATGAACGGGAAATTCATCATGCCTGGCATTATTGATCCCCACGTCCATGTAACGACAAGCATAGGATTTGAGTATGCGGATCCGGGACTGAACTTTGAGTGCGAAGGCAAGCAGGGAGCCCTGGACTTCATGGCTGACTATATCAGCAAAAATCCCGGATTGACCCGTTACAGGTTCATGCTGGAGCAAAAGTTCCTGAAAGGTGAGATACTGACCAAGGAGGATCTCGACCTTATCTGCCCGGACAGCGAGCTTGTGATCCTTGAAGGCGAGTCTCACAGCGTCTGGGTGAATTCCAGGGTTCTTGCGCTTAAAGGGGTTACTGATGATACGCCTGATATCGTGCCGGGCTTAAGCTATTTTGTGCGCAAGGACGGACATGTGACCGGAAATGCCTTTGAAGGAGCGGCCTGGATTTTCTTATTCGATCTGGAGAACCTTACGGACGAGGAGATTGAAGCCCCGCTCCTGCGCTGGATAGATTATTGTAAAAAAACTGGAGTGTGCGCAGTCTTTGACGCAGGCTTCCCGGAGTATGAAGAGGTCCATGAGAGGATCTACTCCTGTCTCCGCAGAATGGACGAAGAAGGAAGGCTGCCTGTTTATATTGACGGCTGCTATATGCTCACAAATCCGAAAAAAACGAAAAGGGCTATAGAGGAGTTAAAGCGCTTCAACCGTGAGTTCAATACCGAGCACTTGAAGGTCCATACGCTGAAGATACTGATGGACGGAACTATTAAGATCCATACAGCAGCCATGGTCACCCCCTATGAGGACACGCATGAAAGTGGGTTTACCGCCTTTGATGCCGAGGGATTAAAGGAAGTGCTCATACAGTTAAATGAGATGGGGATGGATCTCCACGTACATACCGTTGGCGACCGTGCCTCACGCACGGTCCTGGATGGCGTGGAACTCGCGCGGAGATCACTGGGAGACAGCTTCCGGGTACGAGTCACCTGCGCCCACCTGGAGCTTCAGGACGACGCTGATCTCCCCCGCTTTGCGAAGCTGGGCGTATTCGCAAATTATACGCCGTGGTGGCACGGTGGCACGGGCAGTAATATTGAAACCCGTATCCCCTTGTTCGGTGAGGAACGCTCCTCGAAAATGTACCGCTGCAAGACGCTATGGGATAGCGGAGCAACGGTCACATGGTCAAGCGATGAGGTCTTTTTCGAAGAGTTTATGACCTGGAACCCATACCTTGGCATGGAGATCGGTATGACGCGCTGGGTCAATGAAAAGACCAAGGCCGAAGATTACGATAGGACAGATGCGGCCTATCCTCCATCGAGCGAGTGTATGAGCATAGAAGAAATGCTCCTGGGTTATACTATCAATGGTGCGAAGCAGCTTGGCATAGAGGCAAAAAAAGGTTCCATCGAGGCCGGAAAGGACGCGGACTTTCTTGTATTCGAAAAGGATCTGATAGAGGCGGAGCACGAGGGTTTCAGCTATAACAAACCAAGTGAAGTGTATTTTTGCGGGAAGAAATGTAATTGATACATGAAGGAGCCTCAATTGCTCTGGGAGGGTGAGGCAGATATTGCAAAAAGTCAAGGTGAAAGAGGAGGTATGTATGAAAGTAGACCAGATCATCAAAAACGCAAAAATCTATACATCTGATAAGAATAATCCAATGGCGGGCGCCCTTGCTGTAAAGGATGGCAAATTCGTATATGTGGGAGACGAGGCGGGCCTTTCGGAATATGAGGGGGATGTCACTGACCTTGGCGGGAAATTCATCATGCCGGGGATAATCGACAGCCATGTGCATGTGACCATGGGAGCCGGATATGAGGGCACAAGTTTCGGAGAGTTCATACTTAATGTCAACAGCAAAAAGGAAGCTCTCGACTTTATGACAGACTATATGAAGAAGCATCCCGGCGAGGAGCGCTACCGCTTCATGCTGGATAAAAAATACCTGCATGACGACAATATTACCAAGGAGGATCTCGACGCAATCTGTCCGGATGGGGAGATACAGATACAGGAAGCGCAGGGACACAGTATATGGGTGAATTCCAAGATACTTGAAAAGCACGGCCTTACAGACGACACGCCCGATCCCGTTCCGGGTCTTAGCTTTTATGTGCGTAAAGATGGGCATATTACAGGTGAAATGAGCGAGGGCGCAACGGAGCTGCCTGTCATTCTCGACAGTTCGATGAATATGACTGATGAGCAGATCGACGCAGCGCTTCAGCGTTGGATAGATTTTTCTGTCAGTGTCGGAGTGACAGGGGTGTTTGATGCCGGCATTCCGGGCTTCCCTGAGTTCCATGAACGGGTCTACTCCCGCTTATGCGAGATGGACAGGCAGGGAAAGCTGCCCATTTATGTTGACGGCTGCTATGTGATCTCGGCGGCGTGGGAGGTCGAGGAAGGCCTGAAGGAACTGAAGCGCTTTCAAAAGCAGTATAACACTGAGCACATGAAGGTCCATACAATGAAGCTTTTCATGGACGGCACGCTTAAGCTCCATTCCGGAGCCATGGTCACGCCCTATGCGGACACAGGGGAGCTGGGCTGTACCGCCATGAATACAGATGAAGTCGCAGAGCTCCTTAAAGTGCTGAATGCGGAGAACTTTGATTTCCACGTACATACCGTTGGTGAGCGCGCGTCACGGGTGGTTCTGGATGGCGTGGAGCGCGCAAGGAAAGAGCTTAAAGATGATTTTCATGTAAGGGTTACAAGCGCACACTTACAGATTCAGGATGATGCGGACCTTTCCCGTTTTGCGGAGCAGGGCGTGATCGCGAATTATACGCCCTGGTGGCATTGCGAAGACGTGGATATGTATAAGCTGCTGTTTGGCGAGAAGCGCGGCGCAAATATGTACCGCTGCAAATCAGTCTGGGACAGCGGCGCACTGGTAACCTGGTCAAGTGATACCATTGTCTACTTGGATTTTTCGAGCTGGAATCCATATCTCGGCATGGAAGTGGGAATGACACGTTTTATCACAGAAAAAACAAAAATAAATGATTTTGAAAAAGCCCCCGGAGTATTTCCTCCCGCCAGTGAGAGGATGGGCATAGAAGAAATGCTGCAGGGGTATACGATAAACGGGGCCATACAGCTTGGCATAGAAGATAGAAAGGGCTCTATCGAAGTTGGCAAGGATGCGGACTTCCTCGTATTTGACAAGGACCTGCTCACGGCGGAGCACGAGGGCTTCAGCCACAATAAGCCAGAGGATGTGTATTTCTGTGGCAAGAAAGTGAATTGATGATATTTTTGGACAGCCCGCAGGAATGCGGGCTGTATATGTGCAAGAATAACAGCTATGTTCCATCGGACAGGCAGATGCGACATGTGAGAGAAGTGCTGAACTTGATGTCTGCTATGACCGAAGATACTCGTTTTGCTGAAGTGACAGCAGTATCCAGGAGGACTTCAAAAACCTGACTAGCAGGGACGGCAATGGAGAGGCGAGAATCAATAGCGAAGTAGTATGGCGGATTCTCACAGAAGCATTAAAGCAGATGGAGTCAGCCGTCGATTCGTGACTGAATATGGAAAGAGACTATGAAGAAAAAGATTGCAATAGGTGTGCAGGATTATGCAACGCTCATAGAGAATAATGATTTCTATATCGATAAGACCAGCTTTATCAGTGAATGGTGGGATAGTCGTGATGCAGTCACCCTTATAACCAGGCCGCGCCGTTTCGGGAAGACCCTGAATATGAGCATGCTTGACTACTTTTTTTCAAATAAGCACGCTGGCAGGGCTGACCTCTTTGAGGGTCTTAATATCTGGAAGGATGAGAAGTACCATGCGCTCCAGGGGACATATCCCGTGATCTTCCTCTCCTTTGCAAATATTAAATTTGCCGATTTTGAAAATACAAGAAAAGCATTTAATGGAACTTTATGGAATCTCTACCTTCAGTATCAGGATATCTTGAATGACCCAATTTTCTCTGACAGGGACAGGGAACTATATGATATGGTAAATAGAGATATGGATACTGCTTTAGCTTCACAGTCCATAAACAACCTCTGCAGATGGCTTTCTAAGTATTACGGAAAGAAATGCATAGTCCTTCTGGACGAATACGACACACCTATGCAGGAAGCTTATGTTCACGGCTACTGGGACGAGATAACGGCCTTTATGTGGCCTCTCTTTAACAGCACCTTCAAGACCAACCCCTGCCTCGACAGGGCTGTCATGACAGGGATCACCAGGGTCAGCAGGGAATCCATATTTTCTGACCTTAATAACCTAACCATTGTGACCACCACCTCAGACAGGTATACGACCTGCTTCGGCTTTACTGAAGATGAGGTATTTGCCGCCATGGACGCCCAGGACATAGACCCTGCTGAAAAGGAAAATGTGAAATTCTGGTATGACGGTTTCACTTTTGGCAAGGTATCTGATATCTATAATCCCTGGTCCGTGACCCTATATCTCGACGAGGGAAAGCTCGGCACCCACTGGGCAAACACTAGCGGAAACGGGCTTGTAGGCAAGCTTATACAGGAAGGGGATGCGGAGCTAAAGACAGAGTTTGAAAAGCTTCTTGACGGGGAGGCCATAGATGCGAGCATAGATGAACAGATAGTCTTTAGCGAGCTCCAGGGAAACATGGATGCAGTCTGGAGCCTGCTGGTTGCCTCAGGCTACCTGAAAGTCGTAAGTGTGGTATTCAGCGGTAAAAGAAAGCCCGATTATAAGCTAGCCCTCACCAATTTCGAAGTAAAGTGCATGTTTGAATCAATGATAGAGAGATGGTTCTCAACGGGCTCCTATTTTGGTCGTTTCATGTCCGCCATGCTTAAAGGAGATGAAAAAGCAATGAATGCCTATATGCAAAAGGTCGCTCTCAATACCTTCAGTTACTTTGACACTGGCGGCAAAAAGGAGCCGGAGCGCTTCTACCATGGCTTTGTGCTGGGGCTCATCGCGGATAAGTCAGATTCCTACATCGTGAAGTCCAACAGGGAGAGCGGTTTTGGGCGATACGACGTGGTGATGGAGCCTAAGGATATGAAAGACACTGCGGTCATCATGGAATTCAAGGTAAAGGATAAGTCAGACGGCGAAGAAACGCTTTATGACACTGCTATAAGAGCCCTTAAGCAGATAGAGGATAAAAAATATGATACGGAACTGCTGCAAAGAGGCATACCGTCGGAAAGGATATTCAAGTACGGATTCGCTTTCGAGGGGGAGGAATGCCTGATAGTGAAGGGCTGAAATAAACTCCGAGAGGAGACGGAAACTCTTCTGAGTAACCCATTTTTATGTATTTAATTACTAATGATCAGAAATAATAAACTCCGCAAGGAGACGGAAAGATTGGGCCTGTTGCACTACAAGCGAAGAAGTCAGAACGAGAATTAAAGCATACCTGGATAAAGAATTTTTCCCGGCTTTTACCGGAAGGGACATTAAATCTATCCATCTACTTAAGATAATTAAATATTATTCAAAAGATCCTAAGCTTATTGAAAAGGCGGATAAACTGCGGACTGTTGAAGCGAAGGCAAGGCATGTAGCGGCGCACCAGATTACTGCCATGAGCGACGAGGACATAAAGAAAAGAACGGGTTTATCATCTAAGGATATAATGGAACTTCTGCGCGGCCTATTTAATTACACGGGCATTTCCATAAAGGATTCCTACTGGAACTCTTATGAAGATATGAATGGGCACATCATGCGGGAGTTGGATTCTTAAATGAATTTAGGAAGCCAAACGGCATCAAAATGTTGTTGCCCCGCATGATATAATGTGGGAGATAGATTCTTAGGTGAAGTTCGGAAGGGGGCACTTCCCATAGCAAAAGCTTATGTCCGTCCTGACATGTACTTGTCGAGGTTCGTGAGAAATGCCGTGGCACTTACCATACAAAGGCCTATGTCCGTCCTGACCCTGAGGTATAATCGAAGAGGGCATAGTTTAATGGCGGCGCCTTCAAGAGGGACAGATTTGTCAAATATATTGATAGGAAAAATCCATTTCAGCAGTCATTATGAATAGTAATCAAGATAAAGGAGAATTGTTATAATGGAGTTAGAAGAACTTATAGGGCATTTCAACAACGGTGACACGATAGGAGAGGACTGGAGCGTGATAGAACTTATGCGCTTTTACAGCCGTGAGGCGCAGAAGATCACTATGGAGATAAACACAAAATTTCATGAGCCGGATGAACTGGCAAAGCTGATGTCTGACCTCATTGGAAAGCCCGTGGGAGAGGGATTTGGGCTTTTTCCGCCCTTCTATACGGATTTTGGGAAGAATATCACTATAGGGAAAAATGTTTTCATAAATGCCGGATGCAAATTCCAGGACCAGGGCGGCATTTTCATAGATGACGGGGCACTGATAGGGCACAATGTTGTACTGGCCACATTAAACCATGACCTTGAACCGTCCAAAAGGCAGCAGCTGCATCCGAAAGCCATACGCATTGGAAAAGGCGTATGGATCGGAGCCAATGCTACCGTCACGGCAGGAGTAACGATAGGTGACAATGCAGTTATTGCGGCAGGGGCTGTAGTCAATAAGGATGTGGAAGCAAACACGGTTGTCGGAGGCGTCCCTGCAAGGAAGATTAAGGATATCTGACGGCCGCAGGGCGGCAGTGTACCGCACCATCGAAAAGCCCCGCCGCACTGGTATTCGGGTGCGTGAGGCTTGTGGAAAATATGCTGTGTGGGCAGGGAATGATATACTGAAGGAGTCTTGCAAAGTGATCGACTACAGAGGGTGCTGTGAGCAGGGAATGATATGCTGATGGAGTCCTGCAAAGTGATCGACTGCAGAGGATGCTGTATTAACAGGGAATAATATAGTCTGAGGTCATGCTAAAGGATATGGAAGACAAAAAAACTTACAAAACGGGAAAACTAATATCGCTAATGCTCATACCGCTGATGCTTATTGCGTTGGCTTCCTGCCAAAACGATCATCACGGTGATGAGACGGGGGCCGTGCATGTGTCCTCACAAATCATTGAGGATGCCAGAATAAGTTTCCTTGGGCCGGAAGGGACTTATACTGAAGAAGCGACAAAGCTCTTTTTTACGACAGGAAGCCTGCAGCCTAAGGAAAGCGTTCCGGATGCAATCAGGGATATAAAGGAGAGTAATGCGGATTATGCGGTGATTCCGCAGGAGAATACGCTTGGAGGGGCAGTTACAAATTATGTAGATGCGCTGATAGCGGAGGAGGATATTTACGTCGTCGGTGAAGTCATTCTTCCGATAAACCAGACGCTGATGGGACTGCCGGGGGCGTCGCTTGAGGATATCAAGACCGTCTGCTCACATGCGCAGGGATTAACGCAGAGCGGCCGGTGGATAAAAGAGCACCTGCCGGCTGCGGCCACACAGGAAATGGACAGCACGGCGGCTGCGGCAAGCTATGTATCAGAAACAGGGGACAAAACTATTGCGGCTGTTGCGGCTCCTGGAGCGGCTGAACTTTATGGGCTTTCGGTGCTGGCTGAGAACGTGCAGATCACAGATGCGAATAAGACCAGGTTTTATGTGCTGTCAGCCACGCCACTAAAAGAGGATGGGAAGAAACAGACCAATGCCGCATTCGTGGCAAAATGCGAAGCCAATCGTATTGATGACATTATCGTAGAAATCCATGACGCCGGCTTGGAACTTGTCACGATCCATGACCGTCCGGAGGGCAGCAAGCTGGGCATGTACAATTACATCATAGAGGTTGAGAAAGAGGCAGGGGTGTCGGATAAGGCCATTTCTCAGATTGAGGCCATGCCTGAAGTAAGATGCCTGGGGACTTTTAATGTGGTGGCGAAATAGGATGAGGATGCTCCCTTTTGCAATCGCTTTATTTGTGTAAAATAAATAGAGGAGGGCTTTTTCCATGGGCATTTATGTGAATCCGGGTTTCGAGAGCATGGAGTCTGCCGTGAGCTCTGAAATCTACATAGATAAGACGGGCATATTAAAGATATTAAATAAGCATCTCGGAACGGAGAAACGGTATTTTGCTGTGAGCCGGGCACGGCGCTTCGGCAAGTCTATGGCCGCCGGCATGATAGAAGCCTATTACAGCAGTGGCTGTGATTCCAGGGCACTTTTTGAGCCCTATGAGATAGCGGGGGACCCTGATTTCGAGAAGCATTTAAATAAATATAATGTGCTGCATTTTGATGCAGCCGTTTTTTTCAATGCTGCCAAAAATATGGCTGATGTAATACCTGACATGGATGCGGCCCTTTTAAGTGAGATGCAGGAGGAATTCCCTTACCTTGAAGAAATAGCACCAAAGAACACTGCTGCCGCTATTAACTGCGTATATAAAAGGGAAGGGCGGAAATTTATAATAATAATAGATGAATATGACTGCATAGTCCGTGATGACCCTGGCAATGAAGGGCTGATT
>JAGBNO010000122.1 GCA_017634355.1 Lachnospiraceae bacterium | reverse complement strand
GGCCATTAGCTCAGAAATCCCGCCTTCGAGCCTCCTGTACAGATAATCCACCGCGCCCTCCGGCTGACCGAAGGGGTCTTCAAGCCCATCCGCAGGAAGGGGGAAAAGCTCGTTCGCCACCCAGTTGGACAGGCACTCCAACAGCACCGTGCCGCTCCGTACATCCTGCCTTTCGGCGATCTCCCCCGCAAGGACAGGTTTTTCTATAGTCACAAAGCCCTTTCCCTGCCTCAATGCGCGGTGACGGCCTATACGCGCATCCGCCTCGTCCCCGTCCCGCCTCATAGTGGCGAGGTACCAGAGATTTTCGCCGCCGGAAAGGCTTACCGCCGCCTCCTCAGCCCTTTCAGATTTGCCACTGCCGCTGCCGCCCAGAATTAAGATATTCATAGAAAGATTATAATTTCAATCTATTAGCTAGTCAATTGTACTTCTATTAAACTTTTCACATTGCAAGAATTCCGATTTGCCGTTAAACTTATAGCAAACAGATTGTACCATAATTGTATCTGTCAGGATGGCGGTGCATCCCTTAAGAAGCATTATCCGTAACAGTCTTTATGCTTATGAAAACAAAGCGAGAACTTTTTTTATCTATCAGCTTGATATTCCTGCTATCCATACTGACGGCAGGCTGCGGGATAAGCAGTATAAACAGGCCGGCGGCAGGGAAGGGCTGGTCTGACGAGAGGATAACTGTTGGGTTTTCCCAGGTGGGCTCTGAGTCGGACTGGCGCATGGCCTCCACGGCTTCGGTAAAAGAGGCTTTTTCCACTGTATCCGGCTACAATCTCGTATATAATGATGCCCAGCAGAAGCAGTCCAACCAGATAAAGGCCATAAGGCAGTTCATAGACCAGGATGTAGACTATATACTCTTAGACCCCATCACAGAGCACGGCTGGGATACTGCGCTGCAGGAGGCGAAAGACGCCAGCATACCGGTAATAGTATTTGACAGAAAGGTAGAGCTGACGGATGATAGCCTCTATACCGCCTGGATAGGCTCGGACTTTTATCTGGAGGGAAAAAGGGCTGTAGAGTGGCTAAGGCGTTTCTTAAATACCAAAGGCTATCTTGGGGATGTAAATATAGTGAATATACAGGGTACTCTGGATTCCACGGCACAGATAGGAAGAAGCCGCGCGCTGGAAGAGGCTGTTGCGGGAAATCCAAAGTGGCATATACTGGATAGGCAGTCTGGCGACTTTACAGAGGCCAGGGGCAGGGAAGTCATGGAAGACATGCTCCTAAGATTCTCTGACAGGATAAATGTGGTATACTGCGAAAATGACAACGAAGCCTACGGTGCCATAGAGGCGCTGGAGAGTGCAGGGAGGAAAATAGGCTGCGATATAGCGGCGGGGGAAGTGCTTGTACTCTCTTTTGACGCCACAAGGAAGGGGCTTGAGTTTACGCAGAGGGGGCTAATAGCTGTAAATACAGAATGCTCACCCCTATATGGTCCTTTGCTTACGGAGCTCATAGGAAAGCTGGAGAGGGGAGAAGCCCTGGACAAAGAGACATACATTTCTGAGGGTCAGTTTTCCACACAGGATGAGGTGCCAGGCATCAAGGCGGATGGGGATTATTATCCGGTGACCATTCTCACAAAAGATATTATGGATAATAGAAAATACTAAATATACAGAGGAAAAGATGGACAAAGTAAAAACTGTAGCTATTATAAACGCGCTTATGGCAGCTGTCTTTTATGCCATTAATGTACCTATCTCAAAACTGCTCCTTAAGGAGGCCGGCCCGACTACAATGGCGGCCCTGCTTTACCTGGGGGCGGGAATAGGGATAGCTTTGCTGTCCGCTTTCAATAAAAATGACAGGAATAAGTCAGAACGGCTATCCAGAAGGGATCTCCCCTTTGTCATAGGTATGATAGTTCTGGATATAGCCGCCCCTATCTTCCTTATGTTCGGCATTAGCTACGGATCATCGGCAAATGCCTCGCTTCTCGGCAATTTTGAGATCGTGGCAACGACGGTAATAGCCCTTTTTATTTTTAAGGAGGCCGTGTCCAGAAGGCTATGGGCAGCTATTGCTCTCATAACACTGTCAAGTGTGCTGCTTTCCTTTGAGGGTAAGGGCAGCTTTCAGTTTTCTTTAGGGTCCCTCTTCGTTTTGGCGGCTACTGTATGCTGGGGCTTTGAAAATAACTGCACCAGAAACATATCCTCGAAAAATACATACGAAATTGTCGTTCTAAAGGGCATCTTTTCGGGACTTGGGGCTCTATTTATCGCAATTTTAAAGAGGGAAGCCATTCCGGGGATCATTTATATTGCGGCGGCCTTAATGCTTGGTTTTGTGGCATACGGGCTTAGCATTTTCTTCTATGTGCGCGCACAGAATATCCTCGGAGCGGCAAAGACCAGCGCTTACTATGCGATAGCGCCCTTTGTGGGCGCATTTCTTTCTTTCCTTTTCCTGAGTGAACAGCTGTCAGAAATGTATATCATTGCCCTTATCGTTATGATCCTGGGCTCAGTTCTCGTAGTGGCGGATACGCTAATAAGGCACCACGCCCACCAGCATGAACATTCATTTTCCCATACACATGACGGGGTGACACATAGCCACACGGTAATGCATTCACATGAACACGATCACTATGTGACAGATGAAAAGCATGGCCACAGACATTCCCTGTCTGAACTTGAGCGCCTGCCAGGGGCTTTACATTTACAATAATTCAAGAAGCAAACGCAATAGATCGAGACAGTTTGATGGCTGCCGCTGACGTGTTCTATGATAATAAAAATGAAAACAGAATATACAAAACTTTCAAAAGGTATTCTTCCTGTGGTCTGGCCGGCAGTCGTGACATTATTTCTAATTGCCCTTTCATGGATCTTTTTTACAGACTGCGCCATATTGGAACTATGGGGCGTTATGATCTTGCTGCCCCTGACCATAGTGGGGATCGCAGGTATACTGCTGCTGCCGCAAAATCAGGCGGATCAGGCGGTTCCTGAGTGACTGCTATTCAGAACCCCCTATAGTCACCGCCCTTGCGTAT
>JAGBNO010000121.1 GCA_017634355.1 Lachnospiraceae bacterium | reverse complement strand
GGGCGAGACCGGGGCGGGGAACTCCACGCTCATGAGCATGCTCTTCGGTATGTATGAGCCTGACAGCGGCGAGATCTACAGCCGGGGCCGGAAAGAGGATATTTCTAGCCCCGGCTATGCCGCAGGTCTCAATATAGGCATGGTGCACCAGCACTTTAAGCTCGTGTCCAATTATACTGTCACGGAGAATATTATCCTGGGGAATGAGCCTAAAAAGAAGCTCTTCGGTTTTATCCCCACAGTGGATATGGCCAAGGCGGAAAAAGATGTGGCGGTGGTTTCAAAGCTCTATGGGCTCGATGTGGACCCTAAGGATGTAATCTCAGAAATGAGCGTTTCTGCGAGGCAGAGGGTGGAAATATTAAAAATGCTCTACAGGGGGGCTGACATACTCATATTTGACGAGCCCACCGCCGTCTTAACGCCCCAGGAAATAGAGTCGCTTTTACAGACCATATCTTTATTAAGGAAATCCGGAAAGACCATTATCTTAATTACCCATAAGCTTGAAGAGATAAAGAAGATAGCCGACCGCTGCGCAATATTAAGGCGTGGGAAACTCATAGATGTGAAGTCCGTAAAGGAAATGGACACAAAGGAGATGGCGAGGCTCATGGTGGGCAGGGAGGTCTTTTTCAATGTGGAAAAGAAGGACCTGCCCATGGGCCGTGAGGTGCTTCAGGTAAAGAATCTCACGGTAAAGAATGCTGACGGCTTCCCTGTGGTCAAAAATGTGAGTTTTTCCGTGCATGCGGGGGAAATATTCGCCATAGCCGGAGTGTCTGAAAACGGGCAGACTGAGATTGCGGATGCCCTGGCCGGGCTCTTAAAGACTGCGGGAGGGGATATGCTCCTGAATGGCAAAAGCCTCCTCCCTATGTCAATAAGGGAGAGGATAGAGGCAGGGGTAGCCTATATACCTGAGGACAGGCAGGAGATGGGGCTAATACTGGATTTTGACCTAAAGGACAACCTGGCCTTAAAAAAATATTATCACGAGCCTTTCTCGGTCAGGTATATAAGGGACGATTCCCAGTTCGTGAGCTATGGCAACAAGCTTATAGAAGAGTATGACATACGCTGCGCCGATTCCACGGACACCATAGTGCGCTCCATGAGCGGTGGGAACCAGCAGAAGGCCATAGTGGGAAGGGAGATAGAGCAGGATACGGACCTCATTATATTCGTGCAGCCGACGCGCGGCCTGGACATAGGGGCGATAGAGAGGGTGCATGAGCAGATAGTCGGGGAGAGGGACAGGGGAAAGGCCGTGCTCCTCATATCCCTGGAGCTGGACGAGGTCATGGACCTTGCGGATACCATTGCGGTCATCTATAGCGGTGAGCTTCTTAAAATTGCCCCTGCCAAGGAGTATACTACAGAGGAAGTAGGGGAATACATGATGGGCACCGCAGGAAATCCGGCCGGCCGGAAGGCCGCGCAGGAGGCCGTGACGGGGAAGAATAGATAGGACTTGGGAAAATGAAGAGTAAGAGAGAAACGTTTATAGCGGCTGTTATCTCAGTGCTGCTGGGGCTTTTGGCAGGGGCGGTGATCATCCTTATCCTGAATAAGAATCCTTTTTCTGCCTACCTTAACCTCCTGCAGGGCTCAGGCCTTGCGCCCAAGGGCAAGTATGCGGGCGGAAAGAGCATGCTTTCGGATTTTTCCAGCTACATAGATTATTTGACGCCCATGGTCTTTGCGGCCCTTTCGGTGGCCGTGGCTTTCAGGTCAGGCCTCTTTAATATAGGCGTATCAGGGCAGATGCTGGTGGCTGGTTTTTTGTCTACGGTGCTGGTGGGCTACAGCGGCTTAAGCGCAGGGCTCGCGAAGTCGCTTGTGGTCATTATTTCTGCCCTGTCCGGAGCGGCAGTGGGGGCCCTCATAGGTTTCCTCAAATATAAGTTCAATGTGAATGAGGTGGTTTCATCTATAATGATAAATTATATAATGAGCTACCTCATTGGCTTTTTCATCAATGCATATTTTGTGGATCCGGTGTCGAGGCAGTCGAGGGAGATAAGCGATGCAAGCAGGCTCTCCCTCCACCAGATAAAGCTTGCGGGCTACCGCTATGACATAGCCCTGGGCTTTATTTTGGCCCTTATCGCTGTATTCCTTATCAAATTCATTTTTGACCGCACGGTATTGGGGTACGAGCTAAGGGCGGTGGGCTTAAATAAGACAGGGGCCAGGTATGCGGGGGTAAGGGTCAACCGCTCCATACTTATTTCCATGGCCATATCCGGAATGCTTGCGGGCCTCGCAGGGGCTACGTATTACCTAGGGCTTTTCGCCTCAATACAGCCAAAGGTGCTGCCCTCTACGGGCTTTGACGCAATAGCCGTTTGCATGGTGGGCGGAAGCTCTCCCATAGGGATACTGGTCTCCACATTCTTTTTGGAGATAATATCAAAGGGCTCTACCTATATGAGCTCCCAGGCGGGGCTGGAGGCTGAAATAGCGTCCGTTATTATGGGAATGATACTTCTGGCCAGCGCCTGCAGGGGATATTATATGTCTAAATTAAAAAGGAAATAATCTATGATTCCGCAGCCGAATTCTACTTATAGCAAACATATTTAGAAATTGCCTAATCAGGAGCCACTAATACATGCTTTTTGCATTAGTACTGAGGCCCTGTGGTATTATTAGCTCCTGATAGTGTAATTTTTTAATTCTTTTCCCATACATTTCTAAAGATGCCTATAAATACAGCATTTTGGATTATAATGTAGGTAGTAATATGCAAGCAGAATTTATTAGAGGTACATAAATGGCGTAAACTCAGTATTTTAGCTGATTTTGGCGTAAGTCGAAATTTTCTGCGAAAAATTAGATAATCCTTGAATGGAAGGAAGATATGGATACACTTAATACAGTTATCATAAATGGCATATCTTTTACCCTGCCCCTTTTCATAATGGCTGTCGGCGGGATCTACTCTGAGAGGAGCGGCATTACAAATCTTGCCCTGGAGGGGTTGCAGGGGGCGGGGGCCTTTGTGGGCGCCATAGCGGCTTTTATCGTGGCTAAGCAGTTTGGCAGCGGTTCCCCGCTCACCATAGCGGCGGCTCTTGCTTTCGCACTCCTGGGCGGCATGGCCTATTCACTCCTGCATGCGGTGCTATGCATCAAATTCAAGGCTGACATGGTCATAAGCGGCGTAGTAGTGAATATACTTGCGATGGCATTTACGGCCTTCCTTACAAAGAGCGTGAACCGCACTGTATTCGGCTCGCCCTCCGACAAGATAGATCTGGGGGTGCTGCCCAGGATCACCGTGCCGGGGCTTTCCGGGGTTCCCGTGATAGGAGCCTTCTTTACAGATGTATATCCCTTTGTGCCTGTGATAATAGTACTATCTGTCATATTCTGGTTCCTGCTCTATAAGACCCCCTTTGGGCTGCACTTAAGGGCAGCGGGGGACAATCCCGCTGCCGTGGATGCGGCAGGCGTGGACGTGCAGATGGTGAGGTATATATCCGTGATAGTTTCAGGGGCGCTCTCCGGAATAGCGGGGATATGCTTTGCCTACTCCGTATCGGCAAAGTTCTCTGCGGATATTTATATGGGCTACGGCTACCTCTCCATAGCGGCCCTTATCTTCGGTGGGTGGAAGATCATGCCTACCCTTTTGGCATGTCTTATATTCGGGTTCGCAAGGTCTGCGGGATATCAGATAGTGCAGAAGCTGGGGCTTCCCAGCAGCTACTCCGACATAGTGATGATACTGCCATATATACTGACACTGCTTTTGCTTATTGTGCTTGCGAAGAACAGCCAGGCCCCTAGGGCACTGGGCGAGGCCTACGACAAGTCCAAGCGTTAACAGCTTTTATAGTTGTGATGTTGGGGGCAAAACTATGTTTTTTCCCCGAACAGCATAGTCATGTGGCAGAACTGTGTCATTGAGAAAGGATTGCTGTATGGACAGAGAAAATAGCCAGTACCTGAGAAAATTCCTGCTTCCGAGGCTTGAAGGCATGAGCAGGGAATTAAAAACAGCCGGAATAAGGCACGAGCTATCCATTGCGGATGAGCCTGTACCGGGTATCTGGGTACATAGTGACGATGCGCCCGATGTATTTTTAACTTATATAAGTACTACCGAGGACAATGACGGGCCTGCACTCATACGTCTGTCCGCCGTTACAGATTCTGGCAATACCGTCTCTCAGGCTGAAGAGGGAGGATCAGAAGAAACACAGGAAGGCATAAGGACCCTTACGGATTCTGCGGATAGTGAGGGGATTATAGAGGAGAGCCTGCCTTATGTACCAAAGGACAGCTTCTTACGCTGGGTGGCATTTGAAGAGGATTTTCCGGGACTGGACGGATTATTGACATTATTGGCCCTCTTTACGGGGGCACGGCCCTTTTATCTTATGCCGCCGCAGGAGGCCGCAGTCGTTGAAGAGGGCTGGGAAAGGGAGCTGTCCGAGGGCGAAGAAGACATTTCCGATGGAGCAGCCATTCCCGACGAAGAAAGCAATTCCGACGGGGAAGGCATTTCTGGCGATGATGAACTGGCTTTAACGAATGAGGCCTATCTTCTCTCATTTGAAGCCGGGGAGGGCAGGGGCATGTCCTACGGAATGAAGGAATTTGCGGCCATACCGAGATTAAATGCGCTCTCCATCCTCCTTGGGGAAGAGGACCTGCCTGAGACAGGAGTTCTCTACGGAACTGTGCCCTATCTGCAGCTTGAAGAGGACGACATGATACTGACACTCTGCTATGAGCAGGAAGGAGCCTCAATTGCTTCACAGGAATTAGTCAGAGATTACCAGAGTCACCGCAATAGAGGAGAGGATGAGTCCGTATTCCTTCTGCATATACGGAGCGATCTTCCTATTAAAGCGGATATGGACGATGAAATGGCAAAAAGGCTCTGTGACTCCTTTAATGCGGCGACATACTTAACCCATGCTTCCATCACGGAAAAGCCCTTCCCGGAATATCCCTTCGGGGCAGAGAATAAAAGGTGTTTCTGCCTGCATGGGGCCATGCCGGAAAGGGGGGCCATGCCGGAGGATAAGCACTTTGCCCTTACACTGTCGCTTTTCTTTGAGGAAGTCCGGTCATTCAGGGATCTTTTGGTATAGAAGATGAAATATTTTGAGATAAAAAAGGAAGAACTTAAATACTTTGCGGATATGGCCCCAGTGGACATTATGGAGAAGACTGTCCTTAAAAATGTCTATGCCATAGGGGCCGCAGAAGAGGAGAGCGGCCTTCCTGCCGGCATCCTGATTTTTTCACATGATGGGGCCGCCCCTCATTCAGGAGGCGCGGTTAAGGGCAGCTCAGATGAGGAATCCCTGGGACTGCCGGTATTTACGCATCTATGGATATATGTCTTGCAGGATAAAAGGGGAGATGGCATAGGAACCGGCCTCATGCACAGCTTTTTCGACGCAGTTTCAAGCCTCAGGGCCTATGAAGCAAGACTTGAAATCGGAGCCGGAATGGAAAACTTTCCGCTTAAGTCTTTCTATGAAGGCTTTGCCTTTGATTTTGAAGATGCCGTAAAGTATCTCGTATCTACGGACCTTAAGCATATAAGCTCTTTAAAGCAGTTATCCCACTATGTGCCCAGGGACGATATAATAAGCCTTGAAGAGGCCGAAAAAAGAGGCTTGGCTTTTGCAGGATTGGAATCGCTGCAAAGCTTATCGCAGAAGAACTTATTTCCCTACAGGCGTTTTTTGGAAAAGGATGTCTCCTGCATTATGACAGGTGAAAAGGGGATAGAGGGCTTTTTCCTTGTCATTAGGCATATTTCGGGCGCTTTTGAGCCTATAGAATTGTGGATGGGGCATTCCAACGGAGAGCATGTCCTTTTCATGCTGAGGAAAGCCGTACATGAAGCCGTGAAAAGGTATAAAGCCGATACTCCGCTATATTATACCTGCGGGAGCAGGCGCACTGGCCTACTCACAGACCACCTTTTTCCGGAGCTATCTCCCTTAAGCTGCTGGAAGGGAGAGCTTATCGTGGAAGCGCCGCCGGAGCGGTAAAACGTCCGGCGGGCCGTGCAAGGCCGCGGCGGCGCAGTATCTGAATTGCAGCAAGACAAGCATTATGTAAACCCGAAGGCCTGTTCATATATAACAGAAGCTAAATCATTTGGAAGGAGAAGACATGCCGGCTACAGAACTGGTAAAAGGAAAAAAGAAGAAAATAGTCACAACGGCCACGGTTTCGAGACAGTCCCACGCAAATATCAGCCAGTTCCAGAGGAACATGAACGGCCCTGTCAATGTGAATAGGCAATCGGTACAGCAGAGGGATGAGAATGATTACGAAGGCTTTGTCCTAATGCTCCCGCCGGCCGGAATACAGCTAAACGCCAACGGCGGCCGTCCCCTGCCGGATGTGAGGCAGGAAGGAATGCGCGCCAATGCCCGCTTTGCGGACATTGCCCAGGATACGTCCACGGACAGCGGTGCTTATGCGGTTTTTAATAGTTCCGCAGATGCCATAGGCACTGACATCAAATATTCTGACAGCGATGAGATGGAATTCGTGAAGAGGGAGCTTTCCAATGTGAAGTCCATTCTGAACTCGCCACTTAATAAGCCCGGAGGCACTGATATATATACTCTGAGGCTTAATCTTCTGTCAGGCTTAAATGACCTGCAGCTGGCCTGCGAAAACCATGAAGATAAGAAACGCTCAGAGGGCAAATATGAAAGCAGCGAGAGAAGGAAAAAAATCACAAGCCTGAAGGAAAATATCAGCTTTTTACGGAAGTTCTATAGAAACCTGAGCGACAGACAGCTTAAGTCCATGAGCGGAGGAGCGGGGACCTTTGGCGGCATTATGGAAAACTATCATGGCAAGATTGCAGGGAATGCTGAAGTTTCCATGGAAAATGAAGCATTGCTCAGGGTGAAAAGGCATTCTGATGCAGAGAATCTCTTAAAATCTCTCTATAATAAAAAAGGAAATCCAGGGGATGCCTCAGCCCTTGCGAACTCCATGACAAGCTTAAAAAGTCTCATGTCTAAGGGCATCCCTCAAAGCAAAAAGGCAGTTGAGAATAATAAGGCCGACATCGTAAAGGCATATACAGAGATTCTGGAAAAATGCAAGGATTACTTAAAGCCCAGGATTTTTAGGCCAAATAAGTTAAGGCTTGAAGCAGTGAGGAAAATCCGCTCCATCATGGAAAAAGAGCTCAGATTTTTTAGCGGCAGCACGGAAGAGGGCCTTAAGCACATAAGGGGCAATGGGGGCAGCTGGCTGGATGTGGTGGCGCAGGGCGGTCAATCTATAGTAAGCGCTCAGGAAATAGGTGAGGGAAACGAACTCACCCAAATGAGGACCAAGAAGTCAAAGCAGCTTTTCTCAGGTCAGGAATCTGAAGCGGGATATGAGAACTATGCCCTGTCAAAAGTACTGGGGCAGGGATCCCTATATATGAAGCAAAAAAGAGCCATAAAAGTCGGACAGGACGGCTCGCTGGAGAAAGGCTTCATAAAGGAGGAGCCCATCAGGGCAGAAAGAGACAAGCAGGGTATGAAGAGCTATGACGAGCTCATGGAATTTGCCAAAGCTAAAGAGATGGACACTGTCTACTCCCTGGAAGCCTTAAAGCAGCTGAGCGTCTTAAGGATAATGGACTTCCTGTCAGGCAGGAAGAGCAGGGATAAAAACAGCCTCTTATATGACATTGAGATAAAGCTCGTGGAGGGAGAGGACAGTATATGCATAAACAGGGTCATATCCATAGACAATAATGAGGCCATTAAAGAATCAGGAGACTCTGATGCATCTGATGCCGGCCTCGTAAATGACGACGGCGTCTTTGAACTGCCATACGACACTGAGTTTGCTGACAGGCTCATCCAAATGGATGCCAATAAATTATTGATAAGCCTGCAGAGGGAGGGAGCCAGGCTGGATGCCGCTAAGCAGGTCGGCCTTATGAAACGCCTGGAGCTACTGCAGGGATGGCTCAAAAATGATAAGGAGACGGGGTGGAGGTCCGGGGTTTCAGACCAGGAGCGCACAAAAGAGGAGAGGAAAAACGCCCCAAAGGACAAAAAGGCGGCCCTTACAGATATAAGGAAAGGTTTCCAGAATGCGGATAAGCTGCCAGCATATATGCAGGGCGACTTTGTCCATGAGAGGAAGCTTGTATATGTGCCTAAGGACAAAGCTACCTTTGAGCAGGATGCGGAAAATCCCTGGATAACTAAGGACGGGAAGCGGGTAAAAGGCGTAAAGATCAATAATTCGGTCAAGAAGACGCTTACAAGGGAGCAGAAGCTGGAATTAAAGAGGAAAAAGCTGGAAATCATGAAGAAATTCCAGCAGACGGATTCCAAGTCTGCCCTGCTCCTTAAAAAGAGCAAGAGCGAATTATTGAAGTCTGTCTCCGGGAAAGGTGAGAACGCCGGAGAGGAATACAGGAAAATCCTCGATAAAATTAAAAGCTATGCCGGCATCCTTGCCACTTCCCAATGGGAGGAAAGGGACAAATGGGTAAGGAGAAATGAAAAAAGGGCAGGTGAAAGCGATGCCCAAAGGAAAGAGAGGGTACGTACCCCTGAAAAGATAAATGCAGAGCGTAAGCTTATGAGTGAGATCCGGCATGATATAGCTGAAAGGCAAAAGAGCTTGAATGAGAAAGCCAGCGGCACAGGTCTTTCCCCTGCGGAAGAGGCAGAGCTTAAGGAACTTGATGCTTACAGCCTGCAATTTAACGAGCTCTGCGACGGAAGGCTGAAAGTTCCTGCCAAAGTGGGAGGGAAGGCGCCTAAGGGTGTTAGGTTTGCAGACGAGGAAGAGACCCCGCTTGTGAAGGTAATAGTCGAAACAAGAGAATATTCGGAGGCGGCCGATGGCTTTGAGTTCGTGTCAAAAAAGGGGGTCAAGGAAAAGGATGGCGCACGCGCCTATATTCCAAAGTACCATTCCATTACGAAAACCTCATCCTTTGAAACCAGGGACGACAGCGCACTTCCCCTTTTTGCCCATGAACCCTGCATGGAGGACGTGGTACAGGGAAGGCTGGGGGACTGCTATCTCCTGGCAGGCCTGGCTTCACTTGTTGAAAAGAGTCCGGATACCATCAAAGATATGATGAGGGACAATGGGGACGGGAGCGTAACCGTAAGGTTCTATGACACAAGCGGCGGGAACATGGAAACTGTCTATGTGCGTGTAAAAAAGGAGACTATCATTGAAGACAAAGAGCATCAAATGATGGACAGGTTCGCAAGAAACTGCCTCTGGGTACACATGATAGAAAAAGCCTTTGCCGTGAGCGGGCTTGGGAGCAAGATGGGTTTCGGCGCAAGGAAGAAGCTTGAGCTGGGATATCTGGATGAGGGTGAGATCGAAGAGGACCTCTGGGCTACAAGGGAGATAGAAAAGAATAATCAGAGGACATTCCGCTCTATCAGTGGCGGCGTCGCCGGGATTTTCCTGCAATCCGTATTGGGATTTAGCGATAACGAGGTAGGCCTTAATGCCATGGACAACAAAGATACAGTAATCTACCAGGACCTGAAAAAAAGGGATAAGAAGACCGGCAAGGCGGATGAAACCATATTTGACAGGAGGATAGAGCACTTAATGCAGGATCTTAAGAATGCGGAGAGTAAAGGCCACATCGTAAATGCGGGCGGACGCGCATCCATTTTTATGAAAATGGGCGGGGGACAGGACGAAGAGCATCCTGAATACACAATGAGGGGTTTTGTCGGAATGCATGAATTCTCTGTGCTTGGAGTAAGGACTATAGACGGAGAGGACTTTATTGCCGTGAGAAACCCCTGGGGGGTCGAGGTCGCAGAGCATGTCCTGAATGAAAGCACGGGAGGGATCAAAGTCAGAAGGGGGCATGATGCTGAGGGCGGCGCCTTTCTCGTCACGCCTATGGAGTTTTATAAGTATTTTAACAGCTATACCATTGTCCCGCTGAAAAAAGGCGGACAGCAAAAGCCTTGCTAGATACGCACCCGTCAATTAAACCGCCTGGCGGCTTTTGTCCGGCGGATGCATTAAACATTTAGAGTCGGCACCGCCAAACAGAGTGTGCGGCGCCGGCCTGAAAAGTTACAGGAAAACTTATACAATGAGCAGTTTCAATGAAAAAAACAGATTGAGGATCTCTTTCAATTCGCCCGTGATACTGGGCTTTGTGATAATATGCTTTATGGCCCTCATCCTCGGCAATGCCACCCTGGGCGCATCCACCAATGCCGTATTCAGTGCCTACAGGTCTTCCCTTCTAAATCCCCTCACTTATGTAAGGTTCGTCTCCCATGTCTTCGGGCATGCCGACTGGGACCATTTTCTGGGGAACATTATGATAATACTCATAGTGGGGCCGCTCCTGGAGGAAAAATACGGCTCCTCCAATATCCTTTTTGTAATGCTGTTTACTGCCATAGCCACGGGGCTGGTCAACTTCATCTTTTTCCCCCATACGCAGCTCTTAGGCGCCAGCGGCATAGTATTCTCGCTCATACTGCTCTCCTCATTTACGAGCATAACGGAGGGGGAGATACCGCTTACCTTTATTATCGTTACAGTTGTGTACATAGGGCAGCAGATCTACGAGGGCGTATTCATAAGGGATAATATATCGAATATCACACACATCATAGGCGGCCTCGTGGGGGCTGGCCTGGGATATATAATGAATAAGGAAAAGATAGGCAGGATCAGGGGATAGGTTTAAAGAGGAAGCTATGGTTTTTAAGCATTTAAAATTGATAACCTTAATGATTTTTTTAAGGGACTCAGCGAGAGGGGGGAAAAGGGGGTATTTTTCTACCGCATAAATGGCTACAGCCCTGAGGTCAATGATTTCCTGCATAAGTACTATGAGGCGGCGAGGAAGTCCGGTGCCGCATTAGAGGGGAGGCTTCCCAATCCTGACGATAAGAATCTGTCCTTTTACAGGGAGACTATGGGCAGCTCTTTTTTTATGAACACGGGATTTATAAATCTGAGCTTAAAGAAGTGGCTCCCCCGGATGAATGACTACCAGAGGGATATGCTGTCTAATTCCATCTATGGCTGCCTGGAGGATTTAAGTAAGGGCGGTAAGAACGAGAATATGCTGAAGAATGCATATATTAAGTTCATGTGCTGGCTCTATTACAAGTTCGAGGGGCTGGTGGGGCGGCTGGGAAACAATACGGTCCCGAAGATATTATATGAATCGGACCCTAAGCTGCCGCTTGGTAGCTATGAGCTCCTCATGCTTTCCATACTGGTTAATTCGGGCTGCGACGCAGTGCTGCTGCAGCGGCAGGGCGACAGCTCCTATCTGAAGCTGGACCCGCCCTCCCACCACTCATATCCCTTTGAGGACGCCGGCCTTACGGCTTTCCCCGATAATTACGGCATAGCGAAGCTTAGGAAAGACCTGCAGTCCGACTATGAGAATGCGAGGCTCTATGGGCCCATGCCTCAGCACGATAATTGCACCAATGCCTGGATAGGTGGGAGGAGCGTATTTGAGGATGTGAAAATGCCCATACAGTCCAGGGGGAAGGATTTTTCCGGCCTGCAGAAAAATTTTTCCGAGAACAGGGATAAATTCTTTTTTAACTGTTTCTGCAGGATAAATGGCGTGGAAGACAGGCTCACTTATGAAAACGAGCTGCTCACGCTCTACAGGGAGATTGCGGACACCGGCCGGAGAATAGAGGTGGTGGACGGGGAGATCCCCATTCCTTCCACGGAGGAAATAGCCGCTGTTAAGAGGAGAAATGTCTATTATAATCCTGAGCTCTTGCTTTCGGACATGGCGGCGAACTTAAAGGGCATGGCAAATACGGAGCTTATGCGCATAGCCCACAAGGCTTTCATAGACGTGATGCTGCCCGAATCCAAAAAGAGCGGCATAAGCTTAAATAAGCTTATGAATAGCTGCGTATACTTAATCTCGTACATCAGGCGCTACATACCTAAGCTTTTTTCGGGCTGGAAATACCCTGAGGTGGAGTGCTTTATCCATTTCGGCCCCTGTGTTAATGAGAATG
>JAGBNO010000120.1 GCA_017634355.1 Lachnospiraceae bacterium | reverse complement strand
GGAATCCATGCCGGATTGGAATAAGAGAAATCTATAATAGTTTTTGGAGGACAAGTATATGGCATCTATATCATTTAAGAATGTTACAAAGATTTATGACGGGGCCAAGACCCCTGTGGTCCCGAACCTGGATCTGGAGATAAGGGATAAGGAGTTTATAATACTGGTAGGCCCGTCGGGCTGCGGGAAATCCACAACTTTAAGGATGATAGCGGGCCTTGAGTCGGTTTCCACAGGGGAGCTCTACATAGGAGACAGGCTGGTAAACAACATACCGCCAAAGGACAGGGACATAGCAATGGTTTTCCAGAACTATGCCCTTTATCCGCACATGACCGTATATAAGAATATTGCTTTCGGGCTGACCTTGAGGAAGGAAGACCCTGCGGAGATAGACAGAAGGGTGCATGAGGCCGCAAAAGTCCTGGACTTGGAGCACCTTTTGCAGAGGCTTCCGAAGCAGCTCTCCGGAGGACAGAGGCAGAGGGTGGCCCTGGGGCGGGCCATGGTGCGTAATCCTGCCGTATTCCTCTTAGACGAGCCGCTTTCCAATCTGGATGCGAAGCTGCGCACTTCCATGAGGGCAGAGATCACGAGGCTGCATAAGAGGCTGGACACCACCTTTGTATATGTGACCCATGACCAGACAGAGGCCATGACCATGGGGGACCGCATAGTGGTCATGAAAGATGGCATAATACAGCAGTTCGACACTCCGCAGGTGCTATATGATACACCTGATAACCTCTTTGTGGCGGGCTTCATAGGAAGCCCCCAGATGAATTTCCTGGATGCCGCCATAGTCAAGGATGGCGACAGGCTTTTTGCCGAGGTCGAGGGAGAGGACGTAAAGGACAGGCTTCTTATTCCGGATGAGAAGAAGGCGGCCTTAAATGCCTATGTAGGAAAGACGGTGATATTGGGCATAAGGCCGGAGCACTTCCAGAGTGCGGACAATCTCACAGGGGACAATGGCCTTACCCTCAAGGTGGACTTTAAGGAGATGCTGGGAGCCGAGTATAACCTATATGTATACATAGGGAGCTTCAAGGTAATAGTGAAGATGCCTTCCACAGCAAAGCTGCCTGAGGGAGATGTTATCAAGCTGCCCGTGAATTCCGCCTATATGCATTTCTTCGACAAGGAGACAGAAAAGGCCATCTGCCATTGATGCGTGAAGATTATTTAAGAGCGAAAAGGCTGGGGGACAGGGAATACTCCAGGGCGGTAGCCCATGGGGAATATCCCTACCTTCCGGCCTTAGATCACATATTGAGGGAAGAGGGGGTGCTGTCTGAGGAGAATGCGGGATGCATGGAAATCCCGCTGCACCTGATAGCAGGCACCAGGACTAAGGGACGGCAGAATGCCTTTTCAAGGGGCTTCATGCCCTTATTCGGCGAGGCTACAGAATTTGCCACCAAGTGGCAGCAGCTCTATGAGTCCCAGCTTGAAGAGGGCATAAGGGAGCCTGTAGAGGTATATGAGTTCTTAAAGCGCTTCTACGTGCAGGAAGGCAATAAGAGGGTATCTGTAGCTAAGTATCTGGGCGCGCAGACCATATTGGCGCATGTCAAAAGGATATTGCCCCGCCGCACCGGTGATGAGGAAATAGAGCTCTACTATGAATTTCTGGATTTTTTCAAGGCCGTTCCCATATACGAAATAAGCTTTTCCAGGCAGGGCTCTTTTAAGCGCCTCTCTGAGCTCATGGGGCGGGGGCTGGATATGCCCTGGCCCGTAGAGGAGGTGCGGGAACTCAAGAATTCTTACAAATATTTCGAAGAACTTTTCCTTTCAAAGGGCGGAGGAAGCCTTAAGCTCACGGCCGGGGACGCATTTCTTATTTACATGGGCTTCTATGGAAAAGAGGGTATTTTAGAAGAGAGCTTCGAAATAGGAAAGCGTCTGGACAGGATATGGAAGGAAATACTCACTTCTGCCCATGAACACAATATAGAGCTTCTGGAGAGGCCTGAACTTATAAGCGAGGAAAGCTCTCGGTTTAAGTTCAAAGGCTTATTCAGCCAGTTCTTTAAGCCTGCGGCATATAATAAGGATAAGCCCCTGAATATAGCCTTTCTCTATGAGGACTATCCTGAGAATTCGGGCTGGGTCTATAGCCATGAGCTGGGGCGGCAGCTCCTGCAGGAAAACTTTGGGGAACTCATTAAGACCAGGGCTTTCTTTGGCTGTGACACAGATGACGCAGTTCGCATGGCCATAGACGAGGCAGTATCTTTAGAGAGCGGAATGGCTGAGATGGTTTTTACCACATCGCCATCACTCATGCCGGAGACGCTAAAGGGGGCTATACACTATCCCAATGTGCATTTCTTAAACTGTTCACTGAATCTTTCCCACAATGCGGTGCGTACCTATGACACCAAGCTCTATGGAGTAAAGTTCCTGCTGGGGGCGCTGTCTGCCGCCATTTCAGAAAACCACAGGATATATTATCTAGCGACAAGTCCGGTTTTCGGAGAGGTCTCAGGCATCAATGCCTTTGCCATAGGGGCAGGGATGGTAGACCCCAGGGCTGAGATACATCTTTTCTGGTCATGCAGGAAGGATTTCGACTGGCGTATGAGCATAGAGGAATCGGGGGCGAGGGTGTTTTCAGGGCCAGAAAGCCATAGGAGCGGGGAGAACTCCAGGGAATTTGGGATATACAGCCTAAATGAGAAGGATGAAGCAGTAAGCCTAGCCGCATTTATCAGGAACTGGGGGAGGTACTATACAGAAATAGTAAATACCGTATTAAATGGGAGCTTTGACAGCCTTCCGGGACAAAAAATAGACAGGGCATATAACTACTGGTGGGGCATGTCCGCAGGCGTGGTGGACCTTGTGCTCTCCGACAGGCTTCCCTATTCGGCGAAGAAATTGGTTTCCCAGCTGCAAGAGGGCCTGATGAGGAATGCCGTGAATCCCTTTGAGGGGGAGCTTAGGTCACAGAAGGGAATTATACAGGATAGAGGTGCGGGGAGGCTTAATAGCCAGGACATCATTGCCATGGACTGGCTAAATGACAATATAATAGGCTCCATACCTGACATGGCAGAGATTAGGGAGAGTGAGAGGAAGACAGTGGAGGTGAGCGGCATAATGAAGGAGTATTCGGCGGGCTCCATAGTGTCAGGAAAAAGGAGGATAGGCAATGAGGATACTGGCCCTGTCTGACGCAGAGGACAGGGCGCTCTGGGACCATTATGAGCCGTCCCGACTTCAGGATGTGGAGCTCATATTATCCTGCGGGGACCTGCCTCCTGAATACCTGCAGTTCATAGTCACCATGGCGAACTGCCCCCTGCTCTATGTGAGGGGAAACCACGATGCGCGCTATGACTGGGATCCCCCCGAAGGCTGCATGGACATAGATGGCACAGTTTATAACTATAGGGGCTTAAGGATACTGGGGCTTGGAGGCACCATGAGATATAAAAATGGCTCCGATATGTATACAGAATCCGAGATGAAGGCTAGGATAAGCAGGCTATGGCCAAAGATAGCCCTCATGAATGGCTTTGACATATTGCTGTCACATGCGCCGGCAGCGGGCTACGGGGACATGGAAGACCTTGCGCACAGGGGATTTGAGTGCTTCAATGACCTTATAATGAAGTGGTCCCCCGCATATATGCTGCACGGCCACGTGCATAAGGAGTATGGGGGCGGCTTTGTGCGGGAGAGGCGGCATGCGGCCGGGACGAGGATAATAAATGCCTATGGGAAGGCATATCTGGACGTAAAGGAGCATGAGCACCCGCCATACGGTAAGACCGGTTCTTATATGTATGACCTCTATATAGCATTAAAAGGGCAGTTTTGAAAGGCGGTAACTGTATTATGGATATATTTGCGGAAAGGCTTAAAAGAAATTACGATGAGCTGAAGTGGCTCTATATGGAGCTGTATGACAATGAGGATATGTATGCGGAGCTGGAAAAGGAGCTTGGCAGCTTCTACGGGGAAAGAAGTAGCTCCCTGAAAAAAATAGATTTAATAAGGGAAAAGGACAGGGACTGGTACAAACAGGGCGATATGCTGGGGATGATGCTCTATATAGACCAGTTTGCGGGAAATATTGAAGGAGTGAGGGAGAAGCTTCCCTATATCAGGGAATGCAATGTAAACTATCTGCACCTCATGCCATTCCTGGACACCCCATACGGAAAGTCAGACGGCGGTTACGCCGTGAAGGACTTTAGGAAGGTGAGGGCAGACCTAGGGACCATGGATGACCTCGATAGGCTCACGGAAGAGTGCCACAGAGAGGGCATAAGTGTCTGTATGGATTTCGTTATGAACCACACATCTGACGAGCATGAATGGGCGATAAAAGCGAAGGGCGGCGACGGGGAATACATGAGCCGCTACTTTTTCTATAGGGATAAGAGCATACCGGATGCGTATGAGAAAACCGTGCCGCAGGTATTTCCGGCGACTGCTCCGGGGAATTTCACATACATAAATGAAGCCGCCCACTATGTCATGACCACTTTTTATCCCTACCAGTGGGACTTAAACTACAAAAACCCCAGGGTCTTTAACGAGATGATGTATAATTTCCTCTATCTGGCAAATAGGGGCATAGACATAGTCAGGCTGGATGCGGTGCCCTATATCTGGAAGGAACTCAATACGTCTAGCCGTAACCTGCCAAAGGTCCATACCATAGTGCGATTGATGAGGATAATATCGGAAATCGTGTGCCCAGGTGTCCTGCTCTTAGGCGAGGTGGTTATGGAGCCTTCAAAGGTAGTGCCCTATTTCGGAACTCTGGAAAAGCCCGAATGCCATTTACTCTACAATGTCACGACCATGGCCACGACCTGGCACACGGTGGCCACCAGGGATACGGGCCTACTAAAAAAGCAGCTGGACATAGTGAATGGACTGCCGCATGACTATGTGTTCTTAAATTACCTCCGCTGCCACGACGATATAGGCTGGGGGCTGGATTTTGAGACCCTTAAAAAAGACGGCATAGAGGAGGTGCCCCACAAGAATTATTTAAATAGCTTTTTCCTTGGAAAGACAGGCTACAGCAAAAGCCGTGGGGAACTTTACAATTATGACCCCGTAACACAGGACGCCAGGCTCTGCGGCACCACGGCCTCACTCTGCGGCATAGAGAAGGCGGGCTTTGAGGGGAATGAGGCAGAGATGGAAGAGGCTGTTTCCCTGGACATCATGCTCCATGCCTATCTATTCATGCAGTCAGGCATACATGTCCTCTACAGCGGAGACGAGATAGGTCAGGTAAATGATTATACTTATAAAGAGGACCCCAGCAAGGCGGCAGATTCCCGCTATCTGCACAGGGGCGTCTTTATTTGGGAAAATGCGGAGAAAAAGTCGGATAAAAAGACTGTGGAAGGGCGCATTTTCAAATCCCTTGGCGCACTGGAGGCCATCAGGAAAGCGAATAAGGCCTTCGGTGTGGATGCGAGGGTAATTACAAGGGATACAGGGGATAGAAGCGTGCTATGCATAGAGAGGAGTTTTGAGGGGAAAAGCATTATAGGGATATTTAATTTCAGCGAGGAGGAGAAAGCGGCCCATATAGAGGGCCTTCAGGGCGGGTACAGGGATATGCTTACTTCAAAGAAGGTGGAACTGCCGGACATAATGATGCCGGGATATGGCTTTTTCTATATTGAAGCATGACACTCTGGACTTCCTAAGATCATACCCTTAAGGCGGGCTGTATAAGCTCTATGTCCTTTTCCATCGCAATCTCCTCCAGCTCTTCGATGAGATAGGAGTCAGGGTCTGCATTGTGGCCCAGGATGATCTTTCTGGGATGTATGGATGCCATTAGCTTCCCTATGTCCGAGGAGTGGAGGTCTATTTTCCAAAGCCTCCATTCTGCCTCATCTGATTCGTACAGGGGCTTATTCATCATGGACATAAAGGAACTCACCTGGTCCTTTACGGGCAGGGTCTCATTGCTGTAGCGCACCGGAGAGAAGAGGAGCTCGTTTTCCTCCGCAAAGCCCACTATGTCCTCGTAGGAGTATTCCAAACACATGCCATGGGCCTCGTTGGCATAGTCGCTCCACATGTGCAGGGAATTCTTCCTGTCAGTGAAGCAGGAAACATAGCTTTTGAAGCGTATCCAGCTTTCATCTGCCGCATGGCTGTCAAAGCGTATGGCGCGACAGAAATATATCTGGTCAAAGCGTATGCAGGATAGCTCCGCCATGTCCAGAGGCCTGTACCTGTAGAAGAGGCCGCCGCTTTTCTTGCCTATAAGGTCCTCTATGAGGAAAGTGGCGGCTTTTCTATTGTTGGAGAGGAAGGCATTGAATATATCATCTCTTAAGTCGTATTCCCACTGTTCCATTTAAGAATCCCCAAAAATAAACATTGCAACAAAGCAGCACATCAAGGTTTACTATATTAGAAAGCGGATAAAAAATCAACGTTGACATAATGTGGGCATATTATATGGCCCGTTTTTCTCATTGAAAGATACCCTTAGCCGTGCTATTATAAAAGTTACCGTATCGGAAGGCTTTTGCCTTATTATAGGAAACGAATATAGAATTCGCTTTCTATAAACACGTTAAAGCGCACTATTCAGTTCTTTTAATGTGTGCGCTGGGTATGTTTGTGTCATAATACTAAGGAACTGTTACAGAATAACTTGTACATTCTGCTTGTCTTTTTGCCCGATAGAGCTGTTCAAAAATCAGTTACATAGCCCGCTATGCGCCTGATTTTTGAACAGCCCTCTCGGACAAAAATACAGCGCATTATGT
>JAGBNO010000119.1 GCA_017634355.1 Lachnospiraceae bacterium | reverse complement strand
TCTACTTTGAAGAAGTCAATCGTGAGCCTGTAGTATATCACTGGTCGTATAAAATGGATGAGATCAGTGTCGCTGAAGCAGTCGAAGCCGGTGTTAAGACTAACGAGGTTTGTGCCAGTTAATTATTATTCGATGTACTAGTAGATCCCGCCACCGGTTTCCCAGTCGGTTTCTATCACATTTGTGCCGTTCTGGGCAGTTCCCTGGCCTGCTGGAGCCTGTGTCGCAGGGACTGGAGCAGGTGTCGGCGGCACTGTCTGCTGAGGTGTTTCCGGCGCTGTTTCCTCTGGCTGTGCCTCTTCTTTTGCTTCCTCAGAATTATCTTCTTCGGAAACCTCATCATTTTGCTCAGAATCCCCCTCATTGGCAGAAGAATCTACGGCATTCTCCGCAGATTCAGGCTGCAGGACGCGCTTATAGTCTGAAGGCGCAAGTACAGCATGTGTCCTTAAGAAATCAATCCAGGGCTGCATATACTGGGCCTTGATATGTATGCCGTCAGAGGCATAGTCTGCGGGCAGGCAGCCCTCTTCATTAGTAAATACGCTGTTTAGGTCAAGAAAGCACACATGTTCCCTATCAGCCACTTCTTTCACGGCTTCATTTCTGGAATTTATATTGTCATTATTAAATACAGTTGAGCCCTGGGACTTTATTTTGGTGACATGGATAATCGACTGTATATATATCACGGCATCGGGCTGGTAATACTTCAGCATATCAATAAGCCTGTAATAGGCATTCTTAAAGGCTTCTGCGCTGCCGCCAATTTCATTTAGGCCGAACTTAATATATATTTTTTTGAAGCGTCCGGGCTCGGCCGCCATAGCCTCTTCTAAGGTGAGTTTGCCCAGAGGGGAGTCTATGAATTTTTTTGTAAAAGCCTGATGGGCGGCATAGCCTTCCTTTGCATAAAGCACAATATTAGGTATGCCTGAGTAAATACCGAAGCCCTTTTGTCGGGAATCCCCTATGAATACAGTATCTCCGCCGGTAAAATAGCTGTCTTCTACCGTATAGAAGCCGTCGTAGCTGCCCAGGGCAGATGTGTCGCCTTCAGGCAGCTCTGTCTTTCCTATATATCCTGCCGGAAGTGCCGCAGCTTGGCTATTTTCGTCTTCTTCGCTCTCCTCTTCCTCAGAGTCTTCCTCTTCGCCGGAATCATAGATATCCGTAGGCGCTTCCTCTGGAGTCTCCTCAAAAAGCTTATGATCCTCATCAGTATTTCTGATGGACTCTGCTTCTAATTGGGCATTGGCCATGCGGGCCGCCAGATCTTCTTTAGGCACATATTCTTTGGGCCCGCCCTCAGAGCTGTAGTCCATCTCTTCATCGCCATTTATGGCCATATCAACTCTTGTCTTTATGTCCCGCACGGCCTGGGCAATTACCATATTGCTGTCATTCATGACGGCATCTGCAGGGCTCTTTGCCTTGGGCAGCACTCCTGCGGTCAGGGACAGCCCATAAAAACAGACTAAGAGAATGCTTACCAATAAAGATATAAAAAAAGGGCATTTTCCCATTTAGCTTACTCCTCTATTGCGGTGGTTTCTTACAATTTCTGACGAACTGCTGTAAAGCAATTGAGGCTCCCCCATTAGGCGCTTTCCCATATCGTGGCTCTTTTAGAAACGGAAATACAGGAAAGGATTGTATACAGAGTCAACAAGCATAACTATAGAGGCCCAGAAGAGCACAAAGAGGGCTACCAGCACAGGTATGCTCCTATGGTGCCTGTGATATAGGCGGGACAGTATGGGCGTCGAAAAAAAGCAGCCCGCCAGAAGCAGCGGCCAGTAGCTATGCAGGTATTCTTGGAAATCCTGCCCGCCGTGCCAGGTGAACATACGGGAGAAATAAACGAGGGCATCTCCCAGGGAGGGGGCCGCAAAAAGCACCCAGCCGCACATGACTATAAGCATAGTGTATATGCGGGATATAACCTGCAGGTGGGAAAGGAGCTCTTTCAGGAAGATCCTTTCAAAGACAAGTATAACGAAATATGCGAGGCCCCAGATTATGAAATTCCAGGCCGCCCCATGCCATAGGCCAGTAATAAGCCAGACTACCAGCATATTTATTAAGGTGCGCCCTAAGCTGCACCTATTGCCGCCCAGCGGTATATATACATATTTCCTAAACCATGAGGTCAATGTGATGTGCCAGCGCCTCCAGAAATCCGTGACGGAGCGCGCTATATACGGATATTTGAAATTCAGGGGAAACCGGAAGCCCAGCATTTCTCCAAGTCCCACAGCCATAAGGGAATAGCCGTTGAAATCAAAGTATAGCTGCAATGTGTAGGAAAGGCTTCCCAGCCAGGCAAAAGGGGTTGATATGTTGCTATATCCGGCTTCTCCGCAGGCATTCCAGATATTGCCCAGGTTGTTTGCAAGGATTACCTTGGACGCAAGCCCCAGGGTAAAGGTCTTTAAGCCGTTTTCCAGCCCCCTAAGGGACAGGCGGCGCCTTCTAAGGGCATCTGCAACTCTTCCGTAGATAACTATAGGACCGGCCACAAGCTGGGGGAACATTATGAGATAAGTTCCGAGGCCCAGAATGGATTTTTCTGCGAAACACTCATAGCGGTAAACATCTATGATGTATGAGAGTATCTGGAAGGTATAGAAGCTGATGCCCAGCGGCAGCGGGATTTCCGGCACGGGCAGGTTCAGCTTAAAAATGGCATTTATATTTTCCATTATAAAGCCGGTGTATTTGAATACCACCAGCATGCCTATATTATAAATTACAGCAAGGATAAAAAGAAAAAGCCTGACTGAACCTCCGTCCTCGCTGCGGTCAATGCCCTTGGCCAGGAAAAAATTGACCAGTATGGATGCCAGTACGAGGATACAGTAGCGGGGCTCGCCCCAAGCATAGAAAATAAGACTTCCAAAGAACAGTACTGTATTTTTCCATTTAAATGGTAAAAGATAGTATAGCAGGAAAAAAATCGGCATGAACCGAAATATAAAAATCAGTGAGCTGAATACCATGAGTACTCCGTTTGAAAATGGACGTAGCTATTTAAGCAGTATCCTTTTAATTGTATTGCAATAAGGGTTTTATGGCAAGGGTATAGACGATTGAAAATATTTAAAATATTCTTGATTTTTGGAAAAAAGTCTATTGACATGCACCTGCTTTTTGCGTAGTATTATCAACAAAATATTACAGATTGTAATATTTTCGCAATAAGTTTTGTGTCTTTTACTGTTGATGCTATATGAAGCCCGTCATCTCCTTTCTTCTGGAACAGCTCAAATTCTTAAAAAGTCTTAGATTCCGTATTTTTATGCTCCTCATGCTGGCGGGGGCAATTCCCTGTATAATTGTTTCGGAGAGCACCATAGTCAATTACCGCATCCGAGCCCTGTCCTTAAAAACTACGGAGGCCGTGAACCAGTGCAGGATACTGGCGAACCATCTGGCAACGGCGAATTATCTCGACAATCCCCATAATGAGATATCAAATAGTGAGATAGAGCAACTCTCTTCTTTTTACGATGGAAGGATAATGATAGTAAATGAGAGCTTTAAGGTAATTTATGACAGCTACGGGCTGGCTGTTGGAAGGACAATGATCTCCAAGGAGGTGATAGATTGCAGGAGGAGTGGGAGCAGTGAGACTGCTTATGACAAAAAAGGGCGGTACATAGAACTATCAACCCCTATAATGGGCATTGAAGGGGGCAGCGCAAAGGGGGTAATGTTCGCAAGCATTTCCACGGACTCAGTACTCGTAAGCATGGACATACTGCGAAGAAAGGCGTGGATAATCATAATTACTGCAAGCATACTCATTTTCTTTGGGGCAATGATACTTGCCAGAATGCTGGTCATGCCCTTTGAGCGCATTGCGAATACCATAGCCTCCATAGAGCAGGACTTTGGCACAGAGCAGGTATCCATACCTGACTACACGGAAACAGAGTCAATAATGGAAGCCTTCTACAAGCTGATGAGCCGCATGAAAAGCCTGGATGAATCCAGACAGGAATTCGTGTCCAATGTGTCGCATGAATTGAAGACGCCCCTGGCCTCCATGAAAGTACTGGCAGACTCTATCAGGGGTGAGGATAATGTGCCTATAGAAACGTACAGGGAATTCATGGATGGGATCACTGAGGAGGTGGACAGGGAAAATGAGATTATCACAGACCTTTTAAGCCTCGTAAAAATGGATAAGACTGCGGGCGTGCCCAATGTGGAATCTACTGATATTAATGGGCTGTTGGATGAAGTGATAAACCGGCTGAAGCCTTTGGCAGAGCAGAAGGAAGTGTCTATATTCTGTGATGCGCAGCCGGGCATAGCCGCAGAAGTTGACAGAACAAAGCTGTCCCTGGCGCTTACTAATCTTATCGAAAATGGGATAAAGTACAACGTGCCGGAAGGGTGGGTGAAGGTAGAGCTGGAGGCGGACCATCAGTTTTTCACGCTTACAGTCTCAGATTCGGGCATAGGCATACCCGAAGAGGCTCTGGACCATATTTATGAAAGGTTCTACAGGGTGGACGAATCCCACTCCAATACAATAGACGGCACAGGGCTGGGACTTGCCATCACCCGCACCGCAGTACTGCTTCACAGAGGCGCGATCAGGGCTAGCAGCGAGGAAGGGAAGGGAACCTCGTTTATAGTGAGGATACCATTAAAATATGCCTATACCTTGTCGTGAACAGCACGTTAGACAGGCTTTGTCGGCAAAAGATACTTTTTTAACAGATTTCAAGGGTAATGCATTTGAAAGAAAGCTCCTTAATAAGAATAATAAGTAATAATATCAGGCGGTTTTGGAGTATGTCTGTGATTGCGGTAGCTCTATTTCTGACTGCCTGTAATGGGGCTCTTCCCTTGGAAAGCGGCGCAAATTCTAAGGCGGCCGAAGAGCTGCAGGTTTATTACTTGAATCAGGAAGAAAATCAGATTCTGGGGGAGGCCTATGGCTTAGGAGGGGAGGAGGCAGACTATAAGGAGCTATTAAATCAGCTGCAGCGCACCCCCGCAAATCCTGAGCTGAAATGCATAATGGGGTCAAAAACAAAGCTTAAGGACTTAAGTTTGGAGGACGGAGAGCTGTTTCTGGACTTTGATAAGGGATATAGGGATTTAGAGAGCATAGAAGAAGTGCTTTTTCGAGCCTCTTTGGTGCATACGCTCACACAGGACAGCAGGGTGAACTCCATATCCATATCTGTGGAGGGTGAAGAATTAAAGGACCAGTTCGACAATCCCGTAGGGGCTATGGACCAGAATAGCTTCATTGATGATGCGGCAAAAGAGCTGGACGCCTATGCCAAAAAGACCATGCGCCTGTACTTTGCCGATGTAGAGGGGACGGGGCTGATCCCAGTGGAAGAAAAAATGGTATACAGCACCAATGCCTCTCTGGAAAAGCTGGTAATGGAAAAACTGATCCAGGGCCCTGGCAGAAAAGATGTCTATCCAACGATTCCTCCCGAAACTAAGCTTATAAGCATACATGTGAAGGATGGGACCTGCTATGTGAGTCTGGATACAACAGTTATAGACAAGCCCATCGATGTCTCTGAGGAGGTGGTGCTATATTCAATAGTAGATTCCTTGGTGGAGCTTCCCGACATAAGCAGAGTGCAGCTGATAATCAATGGGGAGACTGACCGCACGCTTCGGACAGAATTCAGCTTAAATAATGTCTACGGGCCAGACTACAGTATGGTGCGCAGATGAAAAGGAGGTGAAGGGCTGCGAAAAGACCACTGGCTTTTATAGGGCTTTTCTTTTTAATCGCCGGCAAATTCATTTTATGGCTGCACCCTGTTCCCTGCCTCTGGGACGGGGATCTGAACGGGAAGACCATAGTAATTACGGGAGTTTTGTCTGACAGGCAATTCAAAAAAGAGGCATACATATTCACATTATCCAATGCAAGTATCATTTCTTCCAGCATAAAGAACAATTCTGATAAACAATTATTCATTCTAAAAGAAAAATGCAAGGTTCAGGTGTATTTAAGCGGGGAATATCCCTATTCCGTTAGGGATCCGCCTGCGAGGATAGGAGAAGCCCTGAAAATAAGAGGAGAGGCGTCCGGCTTTGATGAAGCAAGAAATCCAGGCCAGTTTAATGCCAGAGCCTATTACCACATAAAGGGCATAGAATACAGGCTCTTTAACGGGGAAATACTGGAGAGGGGCAGGTATTACAATGGGCTTAGGGAAGTATTGCAGTGCATTAGAGAGGGCATTTCCGGCATATATGAAGTTAGCCTGAAAGAAGGGGATTCCGGGGTGCTGAAGTCCATGGTGCTGGGAGACCGGACCACCCTTGACAGTGACATACGGGGTCTATATCAGCGTTCTGGCATAGCCCATGCCCTTTCCATCTCAGGACTCCACGTGTCTATTCTGGGATATGGGCTCTATAGGCTTCTTCGCAAGGCGGGGATACATAAAATTCCGGCAGGCATAGGCAGCTCAGTCTTTCTGTATCTCTACTCCCTAATGGTGGGGAGCGGCACGGCAACAATCAGGGCAGTTGTGATGTTTATCACCTGTGTCGCAGCGGATTTACTTGGCAGGACTTATGACCTGATAAGCGCGCTGTCGCTCTCCCTTATCCTGATTCTGCTTTCAGACCCACTGTTTATAGAAGATTCCGGTTTTCTCCTGTCATTTTCGGCAGTTCTGGGTATAGGCATAGTTAAGCCCTGGCTGGATTCCTTTATTCCATTTCACAAAAACAAAATAGTCTCAGCCGTCATAGTCAGCCTATCTGTATTCCTATTCACTCTACCTGTGACACTTTATTTTTTCTTTCAGATCCCTATTTACTCTATCCCTTTGAATTTACTTTTGATACCGCTTCTGGGAATACTGATTGTACTTGCCTTATTACTGGCTATTTTTGGAAGCATTACTGTGTATCTCGGACTGCCTTTTGCGGCAGGCTGCCATGTAATTCTAAATATTTATGAAGGAGCGTGCAGGTTTTGCGAGAAGCTGCCACATTCAAGCTTTATAGCCGGACAGCCGGATCTGGCGAGAATAACTGTATACTACTCCCTGCTTTTATGCTTCATATTCCTTGGAATAAATGCAAAAAAGAGGAAGCTTGTCATTCTGAATACCATTGCCGTCATGGGCCTCATTATCTTTATGCTAATCCCATTGCCGCATGGCCTGCGTATAGTAATGCTGGATATAGGCCAGGGAGACTCAATACTGCTGCAGTGCGAAAATGGCAGGACTTATCTCATAGACTGCGGCAGCAGTTCGGAAAAGAATATAGCTCAATATAGGGTGCTTCCTTGTCTGAAAGCGCTGGGGATAGGGCAGATTGATTATGGGCTCATGACACATTCAGATATGGACCATATTTCAGGATTTGAGGAAATCTTTGCCATGCCGGAGCATGAGCGCATACCGATAAAAAATTTAATAATGCCTGATATAGGCGATACGGATGAAGCATACGAACGGCTTGAGAAAGAGGCTATGGAGGCTGGAACAGATGTGATTAAAGTAGCTGCGGGCGGAAGCTGGAAAGAAGGTGATCTATTGTTAAGCTGCATGCATCCTGCAAAGGGTTTTGTGGCAGAGAATGCAAATGCCTATTCTACAGTGCTTGCCCTGCAAAAAGGAATGTTCAAGGCCCTTTTTACAGGAGATGTAGAGGGGGATGGTGAAAAGGCGCTTATTGAGGAGCTGCATAAAGAAAATGATGCGGATATTACGCTCCTTAAAGTAGCGCACCATGGCTCCAGAAATTCCACATCTGAAGAGATACTGGGCTTATTAAAGCCCGAAATAGGGCTTATTTCCTGCGGTGAGGGGAATTCCTATGGACATCCCCATAAAGAGCTCCTAGAGAGGCTGGACGGCGTTGGAACGAGGCATTTTTCAACGGCAGAGTGCGGGGCTATACAGGTAACTATAGAAAGAGGGACCCTTAGAATAAAAACAATGATAAATAAGTAGCGTTTTTTCATAGAGGAGGATTTTATGAAGGGAGATATATGTTTTCACGTGAAACTATTTATTGCTTTTTCAATCTGCCTTTTAGTGGGATTTGCGCTTTCAACTGAAAGAGCATACGCCGAAAAGCTCGTGCTCAATGTAGGAAACTTTGGCAATGATGAGATTACCAGAATCACGCTTTCTACAGGCGACTGGACAGACAAGGTTGTGGCATCCTGTGAACATGTATGTAGGGTTATACAGGATGATTCACAAGACTATAAGGAATATCTTCTGCTCTGGGACTCAGATGATATAAGTAAGGCAGGATATTATCCAAGTTATACCATAACAACTGCGGGCAGGCATACGGTCAGGTGTATCTGCAAATCAAGGAACAATGGCTTCTATCATGTGGATATGAAGAGTTTCATGGTCAACAATATAGACAGCATTTCTCCAGTGATGGGTTCTGTGGGATTCAGTGAGCCGAATGAAGGCGATACCGAGTCCCTGGGCAAGCTGGTTATGACAGGCTGTAGGGACGACCAGTCAGGCTTGCCCGCAGAGCCATATTTATTCATAAAAGAAAGTGACGCCTTCCGCTTCAAGGACAGCGAGGGGAGCTGGAAACAAAGCGCATTGGTATATTGGCAGTCATCCCCGGAATATAATGTAACTGAGCCGGGAGGCTACTACTGCCTTGTCCGTGACAAGATACAGGGGCTTTCCAGTACTTATTATAAAGTGGAGAGCGATGAGGAAGCCCCCAGCCTGCTGGAGCCGCAGTTAGAGCTCAATGAGGCGTCGGGAACTTATGGCAAATCCATGACACTTACTATAAATGCAGAAGACAGTGGCTATGGGCTGGCAAGCAAGGCCTATTCCTTTGGGGATGATTCCTCATGGCAGGAATCCCCTGCATATACCGTAGAAAAAAACGGAACTGTCCCGTACTATGTGCGGGATAGGGTTGGAAACATCAGCAGCGGGGAAATGCTCATAGAAGGGATAGATCTGGAGCCTCCTGTCGCAAGCCTCTCACAGACAGAAGAAGACGGGGGTGCGAGCATAAGATTAAACCTGAAGGCGGAGGATGCGGGAGCAGGAATAGCCACTATAGCTTATCAGAATGATTCTACGGCAGTTCCGGTGGAATTAAAAAATGTGAAACAGGAGGATGGCAGCGGGGCTAATTATGCCGAAGCTGAGGTATCCATAAAAAATAACGGAAGCTACACATTCTTTGTCACAGATGTCTTGGGAAATATGACGACAGAAAAAGTGAATGTGGTAAAAGTAATAAGGGAGATTGAAAAGAATACAGGTGGAGACAGCGGCTCCGGTGGCAATGGGACTGGAAATAGTTCCAGCAGCAGTTCCAGCAGCAGTTCCAGTAGCAGTTCTAAGAGCTCTAGCAGTAAAAATTCAGGGTCTAAGAGCTCTTCGAAAAATTCTGACGATGATAATTCTGACGATGAAAGGTCCGGAGGCAGTTCGGGAGGATCTGGAGGCAGTATAGTCACTCCTATAAATCCAGGCAGCGGGAACAGCGGAAGCGGGGCACAGGAAACCACGGAGCAAAAGGGAAGTGTGGTCGTGCAGGATCCCAATGCTACTTCAGGCTCTAGTTCGGGCACTTCAGGAGGCTCAAAAGCATCAGGCGGAAGCGGTTCCTCCAAGGGCTCCGGAGGAAGCAGCTCTTCCAAGGGTTCCGGAGGCAGCAGCTCCACCAAGGGCTCTGGGGGCGGAAATTCTTCCAAAGGCTCTGGATAAGGAAAATCAAGCCTGTCCTCCGGCAGCGCCCAAACTGGCAGTTCCAGTTCAAAGGGAGGGAAAAGCAGCGTGCAGATACTGTCCCAGGATGAGATAGGATTCTATTCTGACGATAGTTTTGATGACACCACTTTAGAAGGAGAGGATGAAGAATATGATTATGATACTAAAGTAGAAGATTTTTCGCTGGACAGCTATTTTTCAGAGGGCGGCAGCGGGGCTGAAGAGGAGGAAATAGATCCATCACTTCTGGAAAAGAAGGAGGATGGAAAAAAGGGTAATGTGGGAGCTTTGGTTGTAGCTCTTGTCATTATTTTTATCCTGATCGGAGTTTCACTTTATATACTCTATAGAAAGGGGATCATACATTTGCCTGTAGGGGAGGATTATGATGAAGAGGAGGAAATGGCTTAAAGGCGGAGATTGGCTGAAAGGCCGATAATTTCCTATCGCCGCCTCTGCGATAAAAAAGGGTCTGGCTGAGAGCCAGACCCTTTCTTTCTATTGCTGCGCTTTATCAGTTTTTGAAGAACTCCAGGTCGTGATTTAGCTGGTCTGCGCAGTCCTTCAGATCCTGGGCAGAGCTTGCAAGAGTGGCCACAGTGGCATTTAGCTCCTCCATGGATGCGGAGGTCTCCTCAGAGCTTGCGGCATTTTCCTCGGAAATAGCGGAAAGGCTGGCCATGGTATCTGATACTACGGAGCAGGAATCATTGACATTATTGGCATTCTGGTCGATTTCATTGATTTCCTTAATGGCTATCTCTATATTGTCAATAAGCAGGGCAACTGCTGTCTCAGTGTCATTGATAATATTCTTCTGATTGCTTACGGACTCTTTCACTATGGAAGCCTGCTTGACGGTCTCCTGGGAGTCGTCCAGAAGCTGCTTCATGACGTCGCGTATGCGGTCTGCAGATTCGGCAGACTGTTCAGCCAGCTGCCTTATCTCATCTGCAACGACTGCGAAGCCCTTGCCGGCCTCGCCGGCCCTGGCTGCTTCGATGGAAGCATTGAGGGACAGGAGATTGGTCTGGGCGGCTATCTCATTGATGACACCTACGGCCGCATCTATATTGGAAACTGCGTTGCTGGTGGATTCTATGCTCTTGCTTATGCCGTCTATGCTCTTTGCGGCCTCTTCAGAAGCAATATCCAGTTTTTTCAGGTATTCCGTGGACTTCTGGGAAGCTGTCTGCATGGAAGAGGCGGCAGACTGGAGGTTGCCTGAAGAATCCATAACTTTGCCTACATTTTCGCTTATCTGTATGGTGCTCTCAGATGCCCTCTGTATGTCGTTGGCCTGCTGGGTTGCGCCGGTTGCCACCTCGGCTACAGCGGTAGACACGCCGTCAGTGGTCTGGGAAATCTGATCAGCTGTATCTGACAGTGTGCTGGAAGAGGCATTGACTTCCTCAGCTGACGCCCGTATATCTGAAACTATCTCGCTCAAGGTATCGATGACTGCGTTAGTTTCATTCAGCATATCCCCAAGCTCATCATTCCTGTCGAGGTACTTAGTGGCTTTCTTGAAATGCCCCTCGGAAAGGTTCTTTATTATCTCATTATTGGTATTGATGACTTTGGCGATGCCGCTGGCCATAATGAAAGCGAAGACAGAAACAGCTATAGCTATTAAGATGATTATGATAAGGGTAATGTAAATAATAGTTCTGGTGGAGTTTTCTATATGAGTATCTTCAACTACAGAATACTCTTCCATAATATCCTGCATGGAGCTGACATAGCCGCGGATCTCAAGGAATTTCTGGAACTGCGCATCCCTGTCCCCTTCGCCCGTATGGGGGTCATAGAGCTTTAACCAGTCGTCTGCGTTGCTTTCAAATTCGCCTATCAGCTGTTCACAGGTCTGAGGTACTGTGGCTATGGTAAATTCACGGTATAAATGGTTATCCTTCCCGAAAAGGGAATGTAGGTTTGCGATTGCGTCTATTACCTGCTGGCTGTTTTCATCGAAATCCTCCAAGGAAGAATTCATAGCTTCTTCATTTCCATCCTGTCTGTTCAGATAGGCGTGGTCAGAACCCAGCTGCGCCTGGTACATATCCCGGTCTATGGTAAGCAAGGCATCGCTTATACCTTTCAGATCTTCATAATACAGAGCCCGCGCAGATTCTAATATTGCAATCTGCCTGACGCTGCCGAAAATGGTTGAAACAATAGCGAGGATTGCAAGTGGCAATACAAGCATCAGAAGCTTTACTTGTATTCTGCTTATTTTTGAGTTACCCATATCAGTAATTCTCCTTTGTAATAGTGAACTTAAGCAACATTGTTAATTATAGACTTATTACAAATGAAAGTCTAGCGTGAATTTTTTATAAATGAGGTTTGAAAAGTATGGTCACTTGACGCAGTGAAAAAAGCCGCATAGGGCTCCGAGCATTTTTACAAAAAACGCCCCTGCAAGATAATGCAGGAGCGTTTTATAAAAATCTATGGTAATTTTATTTAAAAACTTTTGACCGCTGAGCCGGCTGGTGGCCGTAAAAGTTGATCCCTAAAGCGATAAAAAACATTAGGAAGTCAAATTTATTATCTATTAAGACTTGAAGAATTCCAGGTCCCTTGCCAGCTGTTCCGCGCAGCTCCGAAGATCGTGGGCGGAGTCTGCGAGGGTTTCCACTGTGGCATTCAGCTCTTGCATGGAAGCGGAAGTCTCCTGGGAGCTGGCGGCATTCTCTTCAGAGATGGCTGACAGGCTGGACATGGTATCTGAGACCACTGCGCAGGAATCATTGACGGAGCTGGTATTACTCGTTATTGCGCCAATTTCCTTAATAGCTATGTCTATATTGTGTATGAGCTGGTTAACTGCATCTACAGTGGAATTGATGATCTCTTTCTGGTTATTGACGGACTCCTTAACGACGGCCGCCTGATGCACCGTATCCTGGGAATCCTCCAGGAGCTGTCTCATAACTTCCTTTATCCTGTCGGCAGATGATGCTGACTGCTCCGCAAGCCCCCGTATCTCATCCGCAACGACAGCAAAGCCCTTGCCGGCTTCTCCGGCTCTCGCAGCCTCTATGGAGGCGTTCAGGGAGAGGAGATTTGTCTGTGCGGCGATCTCATTGATGACACCTACTGCCTGGTCTATATTCGACACGGCATTACTGGTGGAATCTATGCTCTTGCTGATATTGTCTATGCTCTTGGAAGCTTCTTCGGAGGCATCGTGCAGCTTATTTAAGTATTCAGTGGACTTCTGGGATGCCGTCTGCATGGCTGTGGCGGCAGCCTGCAGGCTGTTGGCGGAATTCACAACTTTGTCCACATTTTCCCCAATCTGAACAGTGCTTTCAGAGGCCCTCTGTATATCGTCGGCCTGCTGGGTCGCACCTGTGGCAACCTCTGCCACGGCAGTGGAAACTCCCTCTGTGGCCTGGGAAATCTGGCCTGCCGTATCGGCAAGAGTGGTGGAAGAGGCATTGACCTCGTTTGCGGAAGCCCTGATATCTGCCACGATCTCATTCAGCTCGTCTATCAGCGTATTGAGGTCATGTGTCATAGCGCCTAGCTCGTCCTTACGGGTGAGGTTCTTGGTGGTTTTAGTGAAATGCCCTTCCGTGATCCTGTGGATCAGGCTCACATTGTCCGCAATAACCCTTGTCATGCTGTTGGCGGAAATGAATACTATTACGGCGGAGACAGCTATAAGGACAACAAGGACTATAACGACTTTGAAAATAGCTGAGCCTATGGCGTTTTCGACAGAAGCCTTCGGTTTTCCGGCAAAAGCCATGCCGGTAATCTGGCCGCTCTCGTTCTTTAAGGGAACATAGGCCACACAGTAGTCCTGCCCTGCCACCTGCGTGGAATCGCTGGTAAAACTCTCCCCCCTGTTGAGGACAGCGGCAATTACCGCATCGGAAGCTTTGGTGCCTATAGGCCGATTTCCGCTGGAATCGACAACGGAAGTCTGTACCCGTGTATCGCCCTCAAAGCGGGTGAAGTCCATTCCGGTCGCCCTCTTTAATTCATCCTCCAGGCCATTTTCTGTGCCTTCCATTGCTGAAGGGTCATTTATGAGGATTTCCTGATAGAGATGGACGGAACTCTCCAGTCCGTGCAGGGATTCAGAAATCATGCCTTCCCGCATATCTACAGTAAAAAGGATCAATGCTACTATGCCCACTATAATCAGAGGCAATAGAGATGTGAGTAAAAGACGCAATTTTAGTTTCATAAAAGTACCTCCCAATGTCTGAAAACAGCAACAAAGTATAACTGATGCCATTTACATTATCCTGAGTTCCGAAGTTGAATAATTCATAGATAAACCGCTAGCCCTTGTGGATAGCGGAAAGTTTTTGTCAATAATCTGTATATTAGGTATAGCGTTATATAGCGGTATATGATATAATACCCTTATGGAGGGCATTATGC
>JAGBNO010000118.1 GCA_017634355.1 Lachnospiraceae bacterium | reverse complement strand
TACATAATGCGCTGTATTTTTGTCCGAGAGGGCTGTTCAAAAATCAGGCGCATAGCGGGCTATGTAACTGATTTTTGAACAGCTCTATCGGGCAAAAAGACAAGCAGAATGTACAAGTTATTCTGTAACAGTTCCTAAGTACTGCGAAGCCGAAATGCGGGCTCCTGTATTATATACGGATGAAACGCAAATATAAGCCTATACAGACTACTTTTTTGCCCCTCTCTTTTCTGCCCTTGACCTGTGGGGTGAAATATCTGATAATGTGCATTGGCATTGCCGGGAGTGCAAAGACCTCCCATATTCGTAGGGGCTTAGAACGGTGTCACCGCAATAGAGGAGATATGGTACTGATGGACAAAAAGAAAAAAAGAAATTTTAAAAGAACATTTCTTATTATAATGCTGCTGAGCCTGCTCTGTTTTTCAGGCTTAAATATGTTTGCTCCCCTTGAGGCCAGGGCCGACTTCGGGGACTTCTCCGGTGACACGGACTACGGCAGCGACGACAGCGGAGGCTGGGACAGCGGGGGCAGTGACGACAACTGGAGCAGTGACGACGACAGGGACCGCAGCTACTATTATTCAGGAGGCTCCGGCGGCTCCTCCTCCGGAGACGGCGGTGGCTTTTCAAGCATAGGCACAGTCATAGGCTTCTTAGTCGTAGCCTACATAGTGGCATCTACCCTTGCCAAGCTAAAGAAGTCGTCAGGGCCCAGGGAGCAGGGCGCGGCCGAAACCTCCCAGAATATGCTTAAGCCCATGTCAGACTATTTGAGCCTGGATCCGAATTTCAATGAAGCTGAGTTCAGGGAGAAATTATCAAACCTCTATATTAAGATGCAGGAATGTTGGCATGACAGGGACATAGAGAGCCTGAAGCCATACTTCACGGATGCCTTCTACAATCAGAGCAATAAGCAGATCGAGCAGAAGAAACGCCTTAAGCAGACGCCCTGCACGGAGCGGGTAGCCGTTCTGGAGGTCACGCCCAGGGGCTATTATCAGGCGTCCGGCATGGACCACATCGTAGTCAGGGTGCGTAGCAGGTTCATAGCCTATACCTTAGACGATGAAAGCGGAAATGTGATAAGCGGCAGCAAGACAAATGAGAAATTCCTGACATACGAATGGGATGTGTCCAGAAAGAGCGGCATACAGACAGAAGAAAGGGCCGAAATGAGAAAGATTTCCTGCCCTTCCTGCGGAGCCCCCGTGGACATCAACCAGACTGCAAAATGCCCATACTGCGGAAGCGTTATAAACGTGGACAATGAGGACTGGGCGCTGAACGGAATAAAAGGTATCTCACAGCAGACGAGGTAATATGCCAGGATTCACAACACATTATCTATTCGGAATAAAGGCCTACCACCGCCTCCCCAAGGGACCTTTAAGAAGCTGTATCTCCCTCTGCCACGGGACTTACGCCCTTGGGGAGCAGGGGCCTGACCCATTTTTCTTCAGCCCCTTGTCATACCTTATTCGCAATAATAACCCTGCGAACTTTATGCATGAGGGCGGCATGGGGCGGCTCATCATAGAAATGGCAAAGCTGGGAAACGCTTCCCGAAATGAGGACGAGAGGAAGTGCCTGGCGGCCTACATAGCGGGGCTCCTTGGGCATTATGAGCTGGACGGGGCCGTACACCCTTACGTCTACGGGGTTACCGACCCCAATATCACGCACTCCCCAAAAACCCTGGAGAGCCATTTCTTTCTGGAAAACGACATAGACTGCGCGGCGCTTAAGCATATAAAGGGCCTGGAGCTAAAGAATTTCCGTATGCACAGGGTACTGCCCTTGCGCCTTGGGGAAGCGGGGTGGATCGCGAATCTCCTCGCAAAAAGCTGTGAGAAAGTCTATCCCGCTTTAAGGGGCGGAAAATTCGTAATGCGCTCAGCCATCTGGGCCGGAAAGGTATCCATTTGGCTGCTAGAAGACCCCACGGGCCGGAAAAAGGGCATTGCCGAAAGCCTAGAAAAGAAGCTCTTCGGACATGCAGTCTACTCAGGCATCGTAGGCTCTGCCGACGCTAAGCCCTCCATGGCGGACCCCTTTAATTTGCGGCATCTCCCATGGATAAACCCCTGGGACAAAGAGGCCATAAACAGGGATGATGTGAACAGCCTGATGAAAGCCGCAGGGAAAAGATACTTAAAAGACCTCATTAGCTTAGAGAAATATTATTTTTGTAAAGATGAAGATAAAAAGAAACTACTATTCGATGAGTTCTCAGAGACTATAGGAAACCGCTCCCTGCACAGCGGATTAGAGCCCATTTTAAGCGAAACCGTCCTCTTAGAGAAGGCTAAAGAGCATATAGGCAAGATTAAAATAAATCAATAAAAGAGGTTAAGATTATCCATATTATTATCTATTGAAAAGTTGTAGAGTATTACATATAGCCAAAAGCACACGGCTTCAGACCATTTTTTGACTATGATGTTGGGCGCGGCAGCAAAACATAGTTTTGACGCCAACATCATGACTATATATTCAGAGGTGCAGACCATGTACAATAATAGCAAATACCAGATTCAGTACTTCATGCCTGAGAATCCCAGCTACGACTGGGTTAAGCAGGACCATATCACAAAGGCCCCTATCTGGTGCAGCGTGGACTTAAGGGACGGGAACCAGGCCCTCATCGAGCCCATGAGCCTGGATGAAAAGCTGGAGTTCTTTGAGATGTTGGTACGCATAGGCTTTAAGGAGATAGAGATAGGCTTTCCCGCGGCCTCAGAGACAGAGTACCGTTTCGCAAGGACGCTCATAGAGAGGAACATGGTGCCGCCCGATGTGAAGCTGCAGGTCCTGACCCAGGCCAGGGACCACATTATAAGGAAGACCTTTGAAGCTGTCGAAGGCGCGCCCCATGCCATTGTCCACCTCTACAACTCCACCTCCGTCGCACAGAGGGAGCAGGTATTCAGAAAGGACAAGGCGGAGATAAAGCAGATCGCCATTGACGGAGCGAAGCTCTTAAAGGAGCTTGCCGATGAGACTAAGGGGAATTTCTCCTTTGAGTACTCCCCTGAGAGCTTCCCCGGCACGGAAGTCGAATATGCCATAGAGGTATGCAATGCCGTACTCGACATCTGGCAGCCGGATAAGTCGAACCCTGTCATAATAAACATACCCACTACTGTCGAAAATGCCATGCCCCATGTTTTTGCGACACAGGTAGAAGCCATACACAAAAATCTCAAGTTCAGGGATGCAGTCGTGCTATCCCTGCACCCACATAATGACAGGGGCTGCGGCATATCGGATGCAGAGCTGGGCCTGCTCGCAGGGGCAGACCGCATAGAGGGGACCCTGTTCGGAAACGGCGAGAGGACAGGCAATGTGGACATAGTTACCCTTGCCATGAATATGTATACCCACGGCGTGGACTCAGGGCTCGACTTCTCCAACATCACTGAAATAGGCGAGACCTATGAGAGGCTTACTCGTATGCGCATACATGAGAGGCAGCCCTACGGCGGGCAGCTGGTCTTCACGGCATTCTCAGGCTCCCATCAGGATGCGATTTCCAAGGGCTTCGCCTGGAGGGACGCCCATCCCAACAAGCCCTGGTGCGTCCCCTACCTGCCTGTGGACCCCCACGACTTAGGGCGGGAGTACGACGGCGACGTGATACGCATAAATTCCCAGTCCGGCAAGGGCGGAGTAAGCTATATATTAAAAGAGAACTACGGCCTGCAGCTCCCGAAGGAAATGCAGGAAGAAGTGGGCTATACCGTAAAGGACGTATCCGACAGGGAACATTCAGAGCTGTCTCCCAGCCGCATATACCAGATTTTTAAAGAAAAGTATATAGAGAATAATAAAGTATTCAGTATTTCCGAGTGCCACTTCTCGCAGGTGGACGGCATACTCGCAAAAGTCGGCATTTGCATGGACGGAAAGGAAGTCGTCGTGGCCGCAAACGGCAACGGCCGCCTGGATGCGGTGAGCAATGCCATTAAGTCCTGGTTCGACGTGAGCTACGAGCTTACGATCTACGAGGAACATGCCCTTAGCCGCGGCTCCTCCTCCAAGGCCTGCACCTATGTCGGAATTAGCTGCAGGGGCAAGCGCTACTGGGGAGTGGGCGTGGACGAGGACATCATCAAGTCCTCCATAAATGCCCTGACTGTGGCTGTAAACCAGATAGAGGGCCTGGGCGGCGGCCACAGGGAGAAGGAAATACGCATGACGGAAATCATGAACTACATACAGGAGAACTACTTAACCGTCACCTTGGACGACCTGGCACACGAATTCTTCCTGTCGAAGCCCTACCTCTCCAAGTATATAAAGGAGAAGTCCGGCTCCACCTTCAGCGACAATGTGCAGAAGATACGCCTGAAAAAGGCCTGCACCCTCTTAAAGAATAGCGACATGAACGTGGACAAGGTAGCCGAGAGCGTCGGCTACCCCAGCATCGAGCACTTCAACCGCCACTTCAAGCGCCGCTACAACATGACGCCAGCACAGTACAGAAACTCGAATAGATGAGATAAACAGCGTCTGCGTTGCCCGTATCCTCTATCCTGCTGCTTTACCTCATATTGATAAGTTCAGGCATAGTGGCCTCAAAGTCCACTCCATACCAGGGCTTTTCAGGATTCTTCAATGTCACCTCTATGGTGTGCGCCGTATAGTCGGCGGATATGCGCATGGCATCCCTCCAGTCCCTGCCCTTCATGATCTCGCCTACGCAGGTGCTGGAAAAGAGATCCCCCGTGCCGTGGTAAGTGGCATCTATCCTCTTATTCTGATAGACATAGTACTCATCCTTACTGCTGTCGTAGCCCATCACCCCTGTCATTCCCTCTTCCAGGGATACTCCCGTAAGGACGCTTATCTTTGCCCCCAGTTCATTTAATCTGGACAGCAGCTCTTTTACATAGGCCTCGTCGTACTCCTCTCTGTATTCCATCCCCGTCATAAATGAGGCTTCGGTGATATTGGGTACTATAATGTCGGCCTCCCCACAGAGCTCTGCGTTCTTTTTCACATAATCCATGTCAAAAGCGGGATAGAGCTTGCCATTGTCAGCCATAACAGGGTCTACTATTATTAAAGTATCATTCCCCCTGAAAGCTTTAAATAGCTCCTTCATCTGGTCTATCTGCCCTATAGTGCCAAGATAGCCTGTATAGATGGCGTCAAACTCCACACCCTCGCTCTTCCAGTGCTCTACTATAGGCTCTATCTGGTCCGACAGGTCCTTACAGGTGAAGTTCTTAAACATAGTATGCGTAGACAGCACCGCCGTCGGCAGTATCACTGCCTCCGACCCCAGCGCAGAGAGCACTGGCAACGCTATAGTGATCGAACACTTTCCAAGGCAGGAAATATCCTGCACGGTCAACACTCTTTTCATTTTTACCTCTTTCTGCCGTATTATTGCGGCACTCAAGAAGAAATCCGTAAAATGCGATTTCTACTGTCATTATGGAATGCATTATGTACTCAGTACATAATATTGTCAAGTAATCCTATCGGAATAGTTATATTGTCAAGTACTCAGCCTTTCCAACCTCCCTCATCTCTATCTGTCCTTCCATCTTATTGACAAGCATATTGTCAAGTATTCCTATCGGAATAGTTATATTGTCAAGTACTCAGCCTTTCCAACCTCCCTCATCTCTATCTGTCCTTCCATCTTATTGACAAGCACATTCTTCAAGCTTTCCAGCTCGTTAAGGGGAAGTGGCAGCTTAAAGCATACCCTGTCTGTATACTCACTCTTCCACTTATTGTAACCCCTGTCCGAGAGCAGCCGCCTTACAGCCCCTTCTTTTTGGTAATCAAAAGTGAACTCCATTTGCTGGCATAAACGCACTGTTCGTATGCTGGCCCTTGCAAGCGCCTCTTTAGCCGCCGATGTATAAGCACGGGAAAGCCCCCCTGTGCCGAGCAGCGTCCCTCCAAAGTAGCGTGTGACAATTATGAGGGCATTCTTCAGGCCTGCCCCCTTTATCACCTCTAATATGGGCTTTCCCGCCGTTCCCTGTGGTTCCCCGTCGTCAGAGGAGTGGCAGATATCGGGAGCTGTCCCTTCGGCCTTCAATATATAGGCGCTGCAGTGATGCCTGGCATCATAGTGCCGCTTTCTCACTTCCATAAGCCTCTCTGCCACCTGCTCCGCAGTCTCCGCATAAGAAAGCTCCCCTATGAAACGGGATTTCTTTTCTACTATTTCTCCTGTAAAAATCTTATCCTGAGCCGGAATGTTGAAAGAGTCCATCTTATGTCAACCTCTCCTGTTTTAAGAAACTACTCAGTTTCATATAAGGCTGCACTTATGCGCCTTCATCTTGACCTACGGCCTTGAAGAATAATACTTCGCATCTTTATGAAGTTATTTCTGTACAGTGCCTCATGCACCTTCATTCTTTATTGTCAATAGCTGTATTCAGATTTATGTTAACTAAATCTGGATTCCCGTACCTTATTGCATCCACGGGGCATATATCAGCACAGGAAGCGCACATAAGACAGGGCTTATCCCATACCGGTTTTCCCTTTTCCATTCTTATGTGTCCCGTAGGACAGGAGCGGTAGCACAATCCGCATCCGTCACAAGCCTCTGTACAGAAAAAGCGGTCCGCCATCCCCGGCGGCCGCCACTCCTCTTTCTTAAATATCCATTTAATTATATCCTTAACCCACATGCGTCACGGCTCCAGCATTATCACCCTTTAAGTTGTCCATCCGTTTCATGCATTAAATGACACCACACCACTTCTTTTGCCACATATATCACGGCTCCAGCATTATCCATCTTTAAGTTGCCCATCCGTTCCATGCGTCACGGCTCCAGCACTATCTCCGTATCCTGTCCATCCCCTTTAAGAATGAGCACCAGTTCAGACATATTAGCCGCTTTTTCCTGACTTATCTCAGCAATAAGCACGGCATGGGTGCTCTCCCCCGCCGCCACGGGCACATCCAGAGTGGCGAGGTCGTCAAGCAGCAATGTAGTCTGGAAAGAGCCCATCTGCCTGTCAAGGCCATAGCGGAAACGGGGATTGCGGCTTAAGATGTCGCAATTCGAATCTGCGCCTCCTGTATTAGTTATGGAAAAATGCAGCACAAGCAACTTGTCACTGCCGGACACGGCCCTTATGGAAAATGCCGAGGCATCTTCGCTCCCCTCTTCGGGATAGCCATCCGTCACAGTATGGCCATCATAGCTTATAGAAAATCCATTTAATCCGAGTAAGCCCGCCAATTCCTCCATGGTGGCGACATTGCTGCCGCTCTCTATGGTGCCGCTCTCTTCTTCGCCGGAGGAGCTGTCTTCAGTTCCACCGCCCTCTTCTTCCTCCTCCTTGGGAGCCTCCTTTTCTTCAGGGGGCACAAACTCTGCCAAGGCCGGATTCTCACGCTTCAGTATTTCCTTTAAATCTGCATCCGTAAGCTCCTTTAATGTATCCTTGCGGTTGGCGTTATGATCACTCAGCACATTGGAAGAATAATTGATAATCTGCTGCCTCTGTTCTTCCGTTATCCCGTTAATCTGCTTTGCCGAATCACAGGCCGTCAAAGATAATGCAAAAGCCATTATGCATATAATACAGCCGAGCTTCATATTTCCATACTCCTAACACCGCCCCTTATCACGGTTCCGCCGCAGAGTCCAATTCGAAAAAAAACTCCACCCCATTGCCATAGTTAATTGCGCCATATTCCCTGCCAAAGGCCTCCATTATAGCCTTCACTATGGATAGCCCCAAGCCCGAACCGCCGTATTCCCGGCTTCTAGCCTTGTCCACCTTATAGAACTTATCCCACAATTTAGGAAGCGACTCCTCAGGTATGGGCGCCCCTGTATTAAATACTGAGATCCTGACTTTTCCCTGCCTTAGGGCGAACTTCACCTCAATGCGCTTGCCCTCATCTTCTCCCCTATCCGATGCAGGCGGGGCCTGGCAGTAGTGCATGGCATTGGAAAAATAATTCATAAAGACCTCTTCCACCTTGAATTCATCCGCCCATACAAAACAGGGCTGTTCGGCAGAAAAGCTTAAATCTATGCCATTTTGCTTAATGAAAAGCATATTGGACTGTATACAGCCCTCTATGAGCTCCCTTACATCAAATCGCTCAAATGTAAGCGCATCTTCGCCTGACTCCAGATGGTTTAAGCTAATAAGGCTTAGGACCAGCTGGTTCATTTTACCGGACTCGTCCTTTATGACATCGCAGTAATAGTCCCGGCTTTCGGGATCGTCATTCACATTGTCCTTTAAGCCCTCTGCATATCCCTGAATGAGCGCCAATGGCGTCTTCAGTTCGTGCGCCACGCTGGATAAGAACTCCATCCTCACAGCCTCCTGCTTTTCCTTCAGGGCTATGTCCCGCTTAAGCTCCGCATTTGCGGTCTTCAGTTCGGATATGGTCCTCTCCAGGGCCTCAGAGAGCTCATTCATATTTTTCCCAAGAAGGGCGAGCTCGTTGCTCCCTCCCCTCGTATATTTGGCCTCAAAGTCCAGCTGCGCCATGCGCTCAGAAATATGGGCGAGGTCCAGTATGGGGCTGGTAATCTTTTTGGACACAAACCATATTATTATAGCACAGACCACTATCATAAAAAAGCCTGCGTATGCGAGGAAACGGTTTGATATGGCCGCGCTCTCCCTAATGCTGTCCAGGGCGGTCCTCATAATAATGATGTCGCCGCCCTTAAGCGAGCCCCAGAGCTCCAGATAGTCCATCTGCATCCTGGGGTCCCTGGAATTCCTTACCACATACTTCTCTGTTGTAAGGAGGGCCGGCCTGTCATCCTTATCGAATAAGTGGTCAAGGAGGCGCCTCACCAGCAGCGCATCCTCCCCCTCTGAAGAAAGCAGCACATCGAGGGAAGGACTGATTATGGCAGCATCCAGGTTTCCGGCGGCGCACCACTGAAAAAACGCTTTCTGGAAAACCTCTCCCTGCATATCCTCCTTTTCTGCAAGGCTGTCGATATTCTCATAGGCCTTCACTATCCCCCTCTGTTTTTCCAGACGGTAATACTTTTCCAGAAATAGGGTGTTTACTATCCAATATAGACCTATGGTCACGACCATAAGTATTATAAATATAATAGCGAGCTCAACCCTTATGGAGGAAGAATTCCTGTATTTTGCCTTTTCTTTATCTCTTTCCAAATATGCCACTCCCCATACCGCATAGATCTCGGAAAACTATTTCCCGAAAGGCGCAAGGCAGCGCTTCAGCGTCCCATTCAAAACCGCAAATACCATGCCGTAATTGACCATTGGGACCCCGGCCTCTTTGGCGCGGCGCATCCTGTCCTGCATCTCCTTTTCATTCAGCATACAGCCCCCGCAGTGGATTATGAGATCGTATCCGGACAGCTCAGCGTCTGCCGGAAAGCCCATCCCTGAAGAAAAGGAAAAATTGAGGGATATGCCCAAATGCTTCTGAATTAATCCGGGAAGCTTGACCGTGCCTATGTCATTGCACTGCCTATGGTGCGTGCAGCCCTCGGATAAAAGCACCCTGCCGCCCTCTTTAAGCTCCATAAGCCTCTTTGCGCCTTCTGAAAGGGTTTCGAGATTCCCTTTATAGCGGGCAAACAGTATGGAAAAGGTCGTAAGGGCTATGTCCGGCGGCACTATTGCCGCCACTTCCGATATGGCCTGCGAGTCCGTGACCACAAGCCTTGGGCTTATACTCAATTTATCCAGAACTCCTCCCAATTCCTCCGGCTGGCAGCATGTGACAGCGCAGTGGCTGTCCAAAGCTTCCCTCAGCACTGACTGCTGTGGCAATATTATCCTCCCCTTAGGGGCAGACTCGTCTATGGGTATGACCAGAATTATCATATCCCCTGCCTTAAGCAAGTCCGACACTATGGGCTTTTCCTTTTTTGCCTTGAGGGTATGGACGGCAAGGGAATTCTTCAGCTCTTCTATGCCCTGCCCTGTCCTCGCACTGGCGCACTGAAACTTTTCTGCCTTTGGGAAAACGCTTTTTATACTTTCCGGAAAATCCTCAGGGCTTCTTATATCCGAAATCAGGTCGCATTTATTCAATAAAACTATGTATGGTATGCCCCGCTTAAAGAGTTCCTCGCTTAAAGCTTTTAAGTCCTCTGAAGCCGAATCCCCGTCCAGGACAATGACAGCTATATCCGTGCGGGCAAGGGCCTCCCTCATCTTTTCCACCCTTTTTTCCCCAAGGGTCCCCTCATCGTCCAGCCCCGGCGTATCTATTATCACAACAGGGCCCAAGGGCAGGATTTCCATGGTCTTCCGCACCGGGTCTGTAGTCGTCCCCGCCACATCAGACACTATGGACATTTCCTGGCCCGTGACAGCATTCACTATACTGGATTTTCCTGCATTGCGCCTGCCAAAAAAGGAAATATGCACTCTTTCAGCAGCGGCCTTATCTTCTAAACCCAAAACCTGCACCCCTCCACACTAGAACCTGAAGTCCCTCCGGTTGGAATTCCTTATCTCCCTGATATTCTCTTCCGCCACTCTCCTCACTTCCGCCTTAGGTATGCGAAGCAGCTCCTCCTCTATCATCTTATAGCCCCTTCTCTTTGTCTCCTCTGACGCATAGTCCTCCAGATATTCAGAAAGGGTCATTAGCGCATTGGGGTGGCAGCAATTTAATATCTGCCCGCTCTTGCAGAGGCTCATGAAACGGTCGCCTGTTCTCCCTGCCCTATAACAGGCAGTGCAAAATGACGGTATATGCCCATTATCCATGAGCCACCCCACCACCTCGTCTAAGGAACGCTGGTCCGACACGTCGAACTGTTCCGTATCATGGGGCCGCTCTTTTTCCGTATATCCGCCAACTGAGGTGCGGGATGCGCCGCTCACCTGCGAAATCCCCACCTTCAGGAGCCTCTGCCGCACTTCCTCGCTCTCCCTCGTTGACACTATCATGCCTGTATATGGCACAGCGAGCCGAATGCAGGCGGTAATCTTAGTAAAAATATCATCTGATATTGAATTGTCGAATGCACCGGGGTCTATGCCCTCAGCCCTTTTTACCCTGGGAACGCTTATGGTATGCGGCCCAACCCCGTGCACGGCCTCCAGATGCTCAGCATGCATAAGGAGCCCTGCAAATTCATAGCGGTAGCCCTCCAGGCCAAAGAGCACCCCCAGGCCAACATCGTCTATTCCACCCTCCATGGCCCTGTCCATGGCCTCGGTGTGGTATGCGTAGTCGTGTTTAGGGCCTGTGGGATGCAGCTTTTCATAGCCGGCTTTATTATAAGTCTCCTGAAAAAGTATATAAGTCCCTATTCCCGCATCCTTCAGGGCTTTATAATTCTCCACGGTTGTGGCGGCTATATTCACATTTACCCTGCGTATATCGCCATTTTTATGATGCACATTATAAATAGTATCTATGCTCTCCAGTATGTATTCTATAGGATTATTTACGGGGTCCTCCCCGGATTCTATGGCAAGCCTCTTATGCCCCATGTCCTGCAGGGCAATGACTTCCGCCCTTATCTCCTCCTGTGTGAGCTTCTTCCGCGCTATATTCCCATTATTATAGTGATATGGGCAGTAGAGGCAGCCGTTCACGCAGTAATTAGATAGGTAGAGCGGCGCAAAAATGACAATGCGGTTCCCGTAGAATGCGAGCTTGATTTCCTCCGCAATCTCATAAATCCTCTCTATTACCTCTTTATCCTCGCAGGATAAAAGCACTGAAGCCTCCCTGTGGCTAAGCCCCCTGCATGTGCAGCCATTTTCATTCTGCTGAGGCCTCGCCTTTTCCAGTATTTCCTCTATCAATGGCATATTATCCTTATTCTCATCTGCATAGCGAAGTGTCTCCACTATCTCAGTATCTGAGATAAATTCTTCAGCCCTCATGGATTTCATGTCGTAAATTACCATACTATCTCTCCTAAAAAACGATAACTTTCGTAATATCTCTCTAAGCTCGTAATGCCAAGCCACTTGAATTATTGATAACTATTCAGCCCCCGCCTGCGAAAGGCTCGACTCCACCCCTATGCGTAAAATGCTTGTGGTCTCCCCTTGAAACTTCTATGTGGCAGCCTGTTTTCTCTATTCGCCTTTTAAGACATTCCACACATTCTGCCGACTCTTCCCCCATGCATATCTTGCTGTCGTAAAGAGCATAGAGCGGCCTCAGTGAAACAGGGGAGAGATTTGGCATGAGCACATTGGCTCCGGCCATTATGCCCTTCTCCCTCCCTTCGGGGTCCAGCGTTCCAAGGGCTGTTGTGGCAGGCAGCAGCACATCCGGAAGCATGATTCGTATTAGGGATAATAAAAAGCAGGTCATTTCCACAGAACCCGCCTTTTTCTCCTCAAACGGAGTCCCTTCCTTCGGAATAAAGGGTCCGATTCCGCACATATCAGGCTTAAATTCTGCTAAAAAACAGAGTTCTTTTGCGAGATGGCCTGTCGTCTGGAAAGGCGAGCCCACCATGAAGCCACAGCCCACCTGATAACCTATTTCCCTGAGCATCCTTAGGCAGCCCATCCTATGCTCGAAGGACATCTCTTCCGGATGGAGCAAGGCATAGTGCTCCTTCACACAGCTCTCATGCCTTAAGAGATAGCGGTCAGCCCCTGCCGCAAAAAGCCTTTCGTAGCTCTCCCTCTCCCTTTCTCCTATAGAAAGGGTGACCGCACAGTCCGGATGCCTGTCCTTTATCTCTGCTATCATGCCACAGAGCAGTTCATCACTAAAAAAGGCATCTTCCCCGCTCTGCAGCACAAAGGTCCTGAATCCCAGCTCATAGCCATAATCAGTGCGGGATATTATTTCCTCTTTTGTCATCCTGTAACGGCTAAGCCCTCTATAGGATTTTCTCAGGCCGCAGTAGTAACAGTCATTTTTGCAATAGTTACTGAATTCCAAAAGCCCTCGCAGAAATACCCTGTCGCCATAAGTACCTTTACGCTTAATCCTTGCGATTGCCGCGGCCTCTGTGGCCAGTGTTTCATCATAGCTGCGTAAAAGCTCTGCAAATTCTGCCTCGCTCAGCCGCCCATTTTCGGACAGTTTATTTAATAATTCCAACCTAGCCGCCACCGCCTCATTTGCTACATGTCTATAAAAAATAGCCCATGACAGCAAAAAGCTAAATCATAGGCCGCAATCACGAAAACTTGATGGAGAAGAGCCCCTTAAGCACTTCCCCTCTGGAACATCATCAACCCTTTACGCCCTTTGTAAGGCCAAAACGCTCTATCATATCTATAGCGAACTCAGCAGGAAATAGCTGAACCATGGTTGAATCTATGAGGTCACCTACAGTCATCTTGAAGGCTATCTTTATAAACCTGTCATTCGCACCGTCAAACATGCGCTCAAATATCTTGACGCTCTCCACATCTATCCTGTTAACTTCCGGAGTGCTGATATCTGTAGTAATGTTTAATAGCGAAGAGAGCGATGTGGCGGCAGTGCCCATCATCTGGTTCATGGCCTCGGAAACTGCGGATAAATGCAGCTCTGTGATTATTCCATCCTTCTGCACTACCCCGCTGCCGCCCATCATAAGGTCTGTCAGGACCAGCACATCCTCTTCTTTCAATATTAAGACATTGTTGCCATTTAATCCTCTTATATAATGTATCTGCACGAATATGCAGGTATTCTCATAATCGTCTAATGCCTCGCTCCTTCTTATTACCTTGACAATAGGCGTGGTTATATCTACCTTCCTGTTTACCATAAGGCTCAGCGTGGTGGCCGAATTGCCCATGCTGATATTGGCGATTTCCCCAAGAACATCTATCTGAGCAGCGTTCAATTCAATTATCATGTCCCTCTCCTCTTAAAGGATACCTTCAAAACAATTATTCACTATTCTAACACCATTTTTTAGATACAACAAGTATTAGTATGTGTCAAGTACTCGTTGGATTTTTCTTACATTCTGTTCTTGCGTGCCGTTTATCCCCTCCGACCTCTCTGCAGTCTACGAAAGCAGACATACTCCCTGACATGAAAAAAAGAGGATGCCCTTATACTTTAGGCATCCTCTCTTTTTCAACAAACTTAAAAGCTACCGACCTAGTGTCCTGACACATTCTTATCCAAACTTACTGTTTGTCTGATTTCCGTATGCTTCGTTGCCATCAGGACACTTCAAATTTAATATCAGGCCTTCGCCGCATTCTCTGCCTGTATCTTCTTCGTAAGCTCAGGGACTATCTTATTGAGATCCCCTACCACGCCGTAGTCTGCAACATCGAAGATAGGCGCATTCTCATCTTTATTGATGGCAATGATAATATCGGACTCTTCCATGCCGGCCACATGCTGTATTGCGCCTGAGATACCGATAGCAAAGTATACATGAGGCCTCACGGTCTTGCCGGTCTGTCCGACCTGCATGTCCTTAGGCTTCCAGCCGGAATCCACGACTGCACGGGAACATGAGACCATTCCGCCCTTGAAGCAGGCAGCCAGATCCTCTAAGATTTTGAAGTTCTCTGAACCGCCCATGCCACGTCCGCCGGACACCAGCACCTTGGCGTCCTGTATGTTCGCAACATTGGAAACTTCCTTCACTATCTTCTCTATGGTCACATAGCAGTCATTCTCGGTGAAGCCGGGATTGTACTCCACGACCTCGGCCTTTGCGCCCTTATTGGGAGCTATCTTCTGCATAACGCCGGGACGCACTGTCGCCATCTGGGGCCTGAAATTAGGGCAGGCAATGGTGGCTATGGTGTTTCCGCCAAAAGCGGGACGGGTCATGAGAAGCTGCTTATGCTTCTGCTCATCCTCTTTGCCGGGCACAGGCTGCAGAGGAAAATCTCCTATGTCAAGCTGTGTGCAGTCAGCTGTAAGTCCCGTGTGTACGCGGGCAGATACCCTGGGGCCTAAATCACGGCCTATGGCAGTTGCGCCCACCAGCATGATCTCAGGCTTGTACTCATTGATCACAGAAGCAAGGGCATGGGCATAAGGCTCTGTCATGTACTCCTTCAGTGCGGGATCATCCACTACGATGACCCTGTCAGCACCGTATTCTGCCAGCTCATCCGCAAGGTCCTTGACACCGGAGCCTATGAGAACAGCTGAAACCTGCTTGTTGTCGAGGTCATTCGCCAGATCCCTGGCTTTGCCCAACAGTTCGAAAGCAATATTGGAAATTTTGTTATCCACCTGCTGCGCAAAAATAAATACGCCTTTATATTCTTCTAATCCCATTTCTCTTTAATCCTCCTACCATTAGGAAGGTCAACCCAAACCGTATAAAGAAAAGGTTTTCCTTGGCCTAATATACGCTTTTAACAAAAGTGGCAATTCTCACGCAGTCTTTCAGATGACATGCTTTTCCAAGAGCTTCCCTGTGATATAATCCACTGCCTCAGCAGGGCTGTCAGGCGTTACCACCTCTCCCTTGCCCTTAGCTACTTTATCAGATGCCTTCGCTATGACCGTGGGCGAGCCAGCCATACCTATATTCTCATCGGCTACGTCCAGCTTGTCCCTGCCCCAGACCTCTACCTCTTTCTGGTAGGCATCAAAGATACCGCCGGGTGTCATATACCTGGGCTCGTTCAGCTCTGAAAGCGCCGTGATAAGGCAGGGCATCTTGGCCTTCAGGATATGGTAGCGGTCGTCGAACTGCCTCTTTACTGTCACAGTCTTTGCGCTGCGGTCCACCTTCACCTCTTCTGCATAGGAAATGACCGGAATGCCAAGGTGCTCAGAAATCTGAGGGCCGACCTGTGCCGTATCGCCGTCTATGGCCTGGCGTCCGGTAATGACAAGGTCATACTCCATCTTCTTCAATGCGCCAGCAATCGTGGAGGAAGTGGCCCAGGTATCTGCGCCGCCCAGCACTCTGTCAGTAATAAGAAGTCCCTTATCTGCACCCATGGCCATGGCCTCACGAAGCACTGCATCGGCCTTTGGCAGCCCCATGGTCACGACAGTGACTTCAGTATTGTCGGGATCCTCATCCTTGATCCTTAAGGCCGCTTCAAGGCCTGCCTTGTCATCGGGATTCATAATGGCGAGCATAGCCGCCCTGTCCAAGGTTCCGTCGGGCTTGAATTTCACGCCGCCCTTTGTATCCGGAACCTGCTTTACACATACTACGATTTTCATGTATACCTCTTTCCGCCGCACTTTTTGCGGCACACGGGGAGAAAGCATAAAAACGTTTTCTCCGATGTGATAATGAACAATGGTGACATATAAAACCCTATTCTTCTTAAATGATAATTTTTATTCCTATCGTCACCCGCCTCTGGCCCAGTATTTTTGAAGCAAGCTCTTGTTTCAAAAAATTGAGCAGAAGGGGTTTAGGAATGTAAGCATAGGGCCATATTACTTCAGCAGGTCTCCGGAAATGACCATGCGCTGAACCTCACTTGTGCCTTCATAGATCTCTGTGATCTTCGCATCCCTCATCATGCGCTCCACCTCGTACTCACGGATGTAGCCATAGCCTCCGAAGAGCTGCACGCACCTTGTGGTGACATCCATTGCGGTCTCTGCGGCAAAAAGCTTGGCCTTGGCGGCCTCTACCGTGTAACGGTCGCTGTTCTTTTTCTTATCTGCCGCCGCATAGACAAGGAGCTTTGCGGCTTCGATCTTTGCCGCCATATCTGCGAGCTGGAACTGGGTATTCTGGAAAGCTGAAAGGCTGCGGCCAAACTGCTTCCTCTCCTTCACATAGGCAATGGTCCTATCAAGTGCGCCCTCTGCGAGCCCCAGAGCCTGAGCGGCTATACCTATACGGCCTCCGTCCAGGGTGTGCATGGCGATAGGAAATCCTTTTCCACGAGTTCCCAGCAGATTCTCCACGGGAATATGGCAATCCTGGAAAATGAGTTCATAAGTAGCTGAACCCCTGATGCCCATCTTCTTTTCCTTAGTGCCGAAAGTAAAGCCGGGCGTATTCTTCTCTACGATAAATGCGGAAAACCTCTTCTGTTTCCTGCCTTTTTTATCCAATACCACATCTGTATATGCGATAACGATATAGATGTCGGCATATTTTCCATTCGTGATAAAGCACTTGGAACCGTTCAGTATCCACTCTTTACCGTCCTCTGTGAGCTCAGCCTTGGTCTGCACGCCCTGCGCATCCGTGCCTGCTCCGGGCTCGGTAAGTGCAAATGCACCAAGAAGCTCTCCCTTGGAAAGGGGAACCAGATATTTCTGCTTCTGCTCCTCAGTTCCGTATGTCATAATGGGGTCACAACAGAGGGAAGTATGCCCTGAAAGCACCACGGCAGTGGTTCCACAGGCCTTTGCCATCTCTTCCACGCACATAATGTACGTTAAGGGATCGCAGCCCTGTCCGCCGTATTCTTTGGGAATGGGTATGCCCATGAAGCCGAACTTCTGCATCTTCTTAACTATTTCCTCTGGAAATGCCTCGTTCTCATCGGTATCAATGGCATAAGGCTGTACTTCCTTAGCCGCAAATTCGCTGAAAAGGCTCCTCGCCATCTCATGTTCTTTGCTCAACTGAAAATCCATATTCTCTAATCCTCCTCTATTACGATGACTTTACGTAATATCTTGCTTAGCACTTACTATCCTTACTGCTCATCCACCGGAACCTTATTGCCATCTGCATAATTATAGAAGCCGATTCCAGTCTTCATGCCCAGATGTCCGCCCCTGACCATTTTGCGGAGCAGTGTGCAGGCCCTGTACTTGGAATCGCCTGTCTCTTTATACAGCACATCCATAACTGCCAGCACTATATCCAGTCCTACGAGGTCGCCCAGCTCAAGGGGTCCCATGGGATGATTGGCGCCCAGTTTCATAGCAGAATCTATGCCGGAAATGCTCGCTATGCCTTCCTGATAGATGGTAATGCCTTCATTTATCATAGGTATGAGGATACGGTTCACGACAAAGCCCGGAGCCTCGTTTACCTGTACGGGGGTCTTGCCCAGCATTTTGGAAATCTCGACTATTTTCTCCACATCCTTCGCAGGAGTGTTTATGCCGGCGATGACTTCCACGAGCTTCATGACCGGAGCCGGATTGAAGAAGTGCATACCTACTATGGGCTTCTTTAATCCTGAACCTATCTCGGTGATGGAAAGGGAAGATGTGTTGGACGCAAAGATGCAATCCGGATTCTTTACTATATTCTCCTGCAGGTCCGTAAAGGTCTCTTTCTTTAGATCCATGACCTCAAGAGCCGCCTCTACCACAAGATCCGGATCTGTTGCCTGTGAATTAAGGCCGCATACGATCTTGTCGAGGATATTGTCTGCATCCGCCTGTTCCATCTTGCCCTTGGCTATGCGCTTGTCAAAGCCCTTCTTCACGTTGGCCTTGCCACCGTCTGCAAATTCCTGCTTGATATCACAGAGGTAGACCTTCTCTACATCGTCACACTGCGCAAAAGCCTGCGCAATCCCCCTGCCCATAGTGCCGGCACCAATGACTGCTACTTTCATTTCATGACCTCCTTAAAGCTTTACTTATCTTTTCAGCATACGCTGATTGCTGCCTCTAATATTACTGATTGGCTGCTGCTTTTGGCCTTCAAAGTCCACAAGGCTTGTTCTGAACAGCAAAAACTGACTTACCTTATTCGTTACAGCAAAAGGGAGAGAGACAGCCACTCCCTCTCCCCAAAGTACCTTATTTATTTTTAAAGTCTACAACCTTAACCTTAGCGGGGTCGTCCTTCTTCCTTAAGAAGTTGGCCATGCCTTCCCTCTGGTCCTCTGTCTCAAAGCAGGTCCCGAAAATCTCCGCTTCCAAGGCTACAGCTTTGTCCATATCCAGTTCAAGGCCCTCATTTATAGCCTTCTTGCAGGCCCTCACGGCTATGGGGGCATTTGCGGCTATCTGGTTTGCAAGCTTTTCCGCTGTAGGAAGCAGCTCCTCTAAAGGCACTACCTTATTCACAAGGCCTATGCGAAGGGCTTCGTCTGCCTTGATATTTTTTGCAGTATAAATAAGCTGCTTTGCCATGCCGGGGCCAACCAGCCTTGCAAGACGCTGTGTCCCACCGAAACCGGGGGTAATGCCGAGGCCCACCTCAGGCTGGCCAAACACGGCAGACTCAGCGCAGATCCTGAAGTCACAGCTCATTGAAATCTCACAGCCGCCGCCCAGCGCAAAACCATTGATCGCAGCAATGACCGGAATAGGGAAGGTCTCAATCCTGCGGAACAGATCGTTGCCCTTCTTGGCAAAAGCCGATCCCTCCGCCTTGGACAGGGTGCTCATCTCGCCTATGTCCGCACCTGCCACAAATGACTTTTCACCAGCACCGGTGAGGATCAATGCCCTTACCACATCCGTATCTACACCATCCAACACTGCCGACAGATCGTCCAGCACCTGGGAATTCAAGGCGTTTAAGGCCTTCTCGCGGTTGATTGTGATGATAGCGATTTTGTCCTTCACTTCATAGTCCACAAATCCCATACCTTATGTAAACCTCCTCTTGATTGCAGGCAGGACAGAATATGTAAAATCATTGCCACTGCCACGAAAAAAACAGCATACGGAAACCAGGAGTCCCCGAATAGTCACCATTAGCATAGATAATAACACAGAGCAAAAACTAAAGCAAGGAAAAAGCCCCTGCTTACCTTAAAGATAAACAGGGGCTCCATCTATGCGAACGGTTATAGGCCTAATGCCTTCCCATAATAACCATTCACGCCATAGATATTGATACTGTTGCCGCTCACCTCCCAGGTGAAATCTCCTTTGTAGTTTCCATTTTTGTCATATATGAAAGTATTTGTGAGTTTATTCTTTTTTACAGGCTTCAGCTGCTTCCTCTGCTTCATCTTCCTCTTGTTCATAGGCCCATTGCTCTTCTTCCAGTACTGGTAACGTATCTTTGCTGTAATCTTCTTCTGGTCCGGAGATACCGCGAGCTTATCTATCCTGAATTTATTTCCTTCGTTCTTCTTCGTAGTCATCAGATCCGTAGCTATTTTTACAGGCTCTATGGTGAAGTAGAACTTGTGCGTCCTAAGTTCCGTAACTACCTTTCTCCTTGCTTCCAGCGACAGCCCATTGCCAGTTGACTTTGTGATAGAGGCTTTCAGCATGAAGTAAGGCGCCTTTTCACCATCGTAACGGGAAGCTACTAGTTTATTATTCTTCACAGCACCCTTCTTTATAACGAGACCGCTCTGATCAATCCAGAGATAATTGCCATCCGTGCTGCCGTCTATAGGAACATACTTATTATTGCTAAGCACCACAATGCGAGCCGCAACCCCCACTGCGCCGTCCACTTCGCCTGACACTTCACTGCCCGTATAGCTGCCCATCCCTAAATAGTGGTTCGTGGTCTTTATTCTGGTAGCCCTGTATTCCACGGCCGCATCGTACTCCACCTCAAGGTAGCAGGGAAGCTGCTGGCCGTCGTATGTTACCTTTTCCAGTTCTATATAGTCATGCGACACAGAGCCCGAATAGAGCACATGGACAAAGAAACTGCCCCTGGCCGTGGCGCTCTCCACATCTTTGTTCTGCCCATCCTTTCCTTTATACTTCACGGTGAAATCGATCATCTGGTTGCCCTTGATATTGTCCCCATAAAGCTTGCCCTTCTGTGGCTTAATCTCGGTATCGGTGCCATGCTCATAGTACTTAATGATAACATTGTCGCTCAGCGACTTGATGTTTTGCCTATGTCCCTTGAAATCCGTAATGTACCAGCCCTCGTTATCAGAAACACAGTACCAGCTGCCATCGTTTGTAGTAAACTTGGCAACCCTCATTATCACCTTCCATACATCATTTTCAGAAAGGGCACCATAGTCCTTGCCGTCGTTATCGGGCTGCAGCCACATATCCTCTATGAGGTCATCGCTCAAGCTCACGGTCACGTTTCCGCTGACCACTGCATCTTTCTCCGCAAGGGCCGCATACGCATCTTCTTCCTGCGCCAGACCTATTTCCTCATCCTCTTCTGCTCCTGCAACCTCATCTCCCGTAAGCTCATCCTCAGGGGCTATGGGCAATTCTTCCGTATCCTCCTCTGCTTTTACAGCTTCCATTGGAACTTCCTCAGCCTGTTCCGCATCAAAGCCCTCTTCAATATAAGCCCCAGCCTCTTCCGCCCCCGCGCCTGCCAGCTCCTCAGCCGCAAATATGGGCGTATTCATAGTAAAAACCAGTGCCATTCCCAGCAAAAGGGATAAAATTCTCTTATGCCTTTCTCTCAATTTCATTACGCCTACTCCTTCCAAAAACCTCAAAACATCTGTTTCCACAAACTATTGCCTTCTACACTGTAACCATCAGAACCCACTCTCATATAGCTATTATCCCGCTCTTTGGGTGGCCGGGCCGGCCAGTAGCCCTGGCACGGGTGAAATGGGGCTCTAAATAGTTATTTCTATCAATGCCACTACAATATATAGTACCTTAATATGTGAATAAGGTTTTACAAATATTAAAAAAATATGCAAGGAGCGGTTCACGGGGCAGCCCCTTTTGCCCATTCTCTGCATAATAAAAAGGGTGGCAACCACCGTTGCCACCCCGAAGAACAGACTTGCACAAATACCTCAGTTGTCTGGCTCTATTAGGCCATAAGTATTACCCTTCCTCTTGTATACCACATTCACCTCATCCGTCTCGGCATTGCGGAATACATAGAAATTGTGCCCTAATAGCTCCATTTGCACACAGGCATCTTCCGGATACATGGGTTTAATCCCAAAACGTTTGCTGCGGACTATCTTTATCTCGTCGTCATCCGCATAATCCCGCTCCACATATTCCCTGTTGAAAGCAGCCCTGTCCTGAGCCTTGTCTATGATCTTATTCTTATATTTTTTCAGCTGCTTCTCTATTATCTCTTCCACAAGGTCTATGGACACATACATATCGTTGCTGACCTGCTCTGACCTTATTATGCTGCCCTTGACCGGTATGGTCACCTCAATTTTGTGGCGTTCCTTTTCCACGCTCATGGTCACATGTATCTCTGTATCCTTGGAAAAATACCGCTCCAGCTTACCTATCTTCTCTTCAACGGCAGACTTTAAACCAGGTGTCACTTCCATATTTTTTCCTGCAATCACAAAATGCATAAGCATCCTCCATTCTGCACAGCTTTTCCACTGTGCCCTGCGGGGATCCCCGCTCGCCAAAAGCAGTTTGTAACTATTCAGTCCCCTGCCGCATATAGTCATTTTTGAAACAATTTGGCAAGTATGTTGTTTCAGAAATGACGATTAGCAAAGAGACTCAGAATGACTACAGCTATTTATAGGAAACGAATTAGCAAATCGCACTATCAGAAGCCGATAATGCCATAAGCAGGGCATTATCGCCCCTGATTAGGCAATCTCCAAATTCGTTTGCTATGACATCTACAAGTATATCATACTCTATTTATCGGGTCAAAAATATCTAATGTGCAGAAAGCGATTTCTTTGCAAATCCCCACCAGACGGAGATCCTTTTTCTGTCAAGGCATTTTTGGGTTTTTTAGCGAATCCGTATGTTATTTGTCGGATATATACAGAACAGTCGTTTGTTATTTTATTGCTCGCTTGGGTGCAAAAAGCCAGTTTTCCTGTGAATAATGTGAAAAATTCAGTTAACAAGTGGTATTTTTTTGATTTTCATGGCTTTAATAGTGGATAACCCCTGTGAATAAAGGAAGAATCCATTTGTATACACAATCAGAAATTTCAAATGTTTTGTGAATATCCCACAATAGTGTATGAATATTCAAGCACGGGGCAGGTGCTTCGGCTCAATGCCTGCGCAGGAAGAAAGCCGGTCATACAGACCGGCTCCCTCATCATTCACTCTATATACGCTTTTTCTTCAGAAAATCCTGCGGACTGCAACAGGCGTTCTATAGCTTGCATTAGAAACCTTTATGCCCGTCTTTCTGGTAGAGGCGTGGACTATCTGCCCATTTCCTATATAGATGCCCACGTGGCCCGAATAACAAACTATGTCGCCCGCCTGGGCATTTGCAAGCCCTCCCTGGACCGCTGAGCCTACTCCCCTGTCTCCGCCGGAGCTATGCGGCAGCGAAATACCGAAGTTCTTATAGACGCTCATTACGAAACCTGAACAGTCGGCGCCATTAGTAAGTGATGTGCCGCCATATACATAGGGATTGCCCACAAACTGCAAGGCATACCTGGCAACTGCAGAACCGCTGCCGCCACCGCCTGAGTAGCTGCCGCCGCCCTTTCCGCTGCCGGAAGAACTGCCACTCTTTCCGCTGCCGGAAGAACTGCCGCCCTTCTCATTCTTGCTATTTTTGCCATTCTTACTATTCTTGCTGTTCTTTGCGGCC
>JAGBNO010000010.1 GCA_017634355.1 Lachnospiraceae bacterium | reverse complement strand
GGTTTCTTACCAGAACGCAGGTGGAGAGGACCATAGAGCTGCAGAAGCACCAGATAGCCCTTGCGCAGCAGCAGGCACAGATGGGAAATGAAACGATACTCGCCATAGCAAAGACAGTGGACGCAAAGGACGAGAGGACAAGCAAGCACTCCCAGAGGGTTTCTGAGTACTCTGTGCTAATAGCAAAGGAATATGGTTTTTCGGAGAAGGAGCAGGAAAATCTCAGGAGAGCAGCCCTCCTGCACGATATAGGGAAGATAGCCATACCTGACTCCATACTAAATAAGCCGGCGCGCCTTGACGACGATGAGTATGCGGTAATGAAAACACACGTAACCAGAGGGGCTGAGATACTAAAGGACTTTACTCTCATAGAGCACGTGGTGGAGGGGGCAAGATACCACCACGAGCGTTATGACGGGAAGGGATATCCCGACAGGCTGAAAGATACAAATATACCTCTTTATGGGCGGATAATAGCGATAGCAGATGCCTTTGACGCCATGACTGCAAACAGGGTCTACAGGAAGAAACAGGACTTTGACTATGTGCTTTCGGAATTAAAGAAGGGCAGGGGCAGCCAGTTCGACCCCGAACTGGTGGACATTTTCCTTTCGCTTATAGACAGGGGGGTCATAGACATAGGGGCCCTGTACAAGGATGATGAGAAAGGGCAGGGTGAGGACCATGGCTAATCTTACATCTTTAGATAAGAGGAGGATATGGGTATCTGCCCTTGTAGCGCTCTTTATAATAGGCATGGCCTTTTTCATATATCTCTTAAGCCCCAGGAGCAGGGACACCAAGGAGAGCATAAAGGTAGGCTTCATAATGGACGGGGATGAGAGCATGCCCTATACGGCGAACTTTATAAGGGCCATGGACGGACTAGAGAGGGAGCTTAAGGACAGGGTGGAGGTAGAGGCAAAGTACAATGTGCCTGGCGATGCCGTAGAGGAAGTGGTGGCAGAAATGGCAGAGAAGGGGATGGATCTCCTTTTCTTTAATAGCTACGGCTATGAGGAGGCCGCCAAAAAGGCCGCCGCCGCCTATCCCAAGGTGCAGATCTGCCAGGCTACGGGGGACAATGCAAATACCAGCCCCATACTTCCGAATTACCACACCTTCATGGGGGAAATCTATCAGGGGCGCTATGTCGCAGGGAAGGTCGCGGGGCTAAAGCTTAAGGAAATGATAGAAAAGGGGATTATAGATGAGGATAAAGCCTATGTGGGCTATGTGGCGGCCTATCCCTATGCGGAGGTGATATCGGGCTTCACTGCCTTTTTCCTAGGAGTGAGGTCAGAATGCCCTACTGCGCTAATGAAAGTCAGATATGCGCATAGCTGGGGGAACTATACCAAAGAGAGGGAAATCGCGGATATATTGATAGCTGAGGGATGTAGCATAATATCCCAGCACTCGGACACGGCAGGCCCTGCAGTGGCCTGTGAGAGCTATTATGGGGAGAAGGAGGTATACCACGTGGGCTATAACCAGGACATGATGGACCTTGCCCCCACATCTTCCCTTACAGGCTGCAGGATAGACTGGAGCCCATACGTAATGGCAGCGGCCGAGGCCCTGCTTTCAGGGAAGAAGATAGAGGAAAGTGTCAAAGGGCATATACATGGCAATGACGCCGGCGCCGGCTTTTTACAGGGCTGGGTCAAGATGATGGAATTAAACCTGGCCATAGCGCCGCCTGGCAGCGAAGAGGCTGTAAATGAGGCAATAGAGGATTTTAAGAAGGGAAAAGAGCAGGTATTTAAGGGGGACTATGTGGGAGTGGACCCGGCAGACAGCGGAGATATCTGTGAACTTAAGGACGGCTATCAGGAAAATGCCAATTCCTCTGCTCCCAGTTTCCACTATATTTTGAAGGATGTGATAGTGGTGGAGGGAGAGACCCGATAAGAAAAGCCATGTAATAAGGGATTAAAAAGTTTTTGACAGTAAAGGGCTATGGTGCTATCATTCGATTTAGCCGTTTGGGCTTAATCCTGTATCCGTATATTGGAAGAATGGACGGCTTTGGCAGCCTGTTGAAGTCTAATCTAAGAAAAAAAAATGGAAGAGAAAAAGATTGCAGGACAGAAATTAGCTGACGATCAGGTAGAAAAGGCATCAGGCGGTTTTCAGGAGAATTTCTCAGGGAGCTATGCCGAGGGTGAGATTATAATCTGCCCTTCATGCGGAAATGGGGACAGGGGACAGTTCTATGCCGATGAGGACGAGTTAGGCAGCCTTGGAAAGACCGTCTACAGATGTGCAGTATGCGGACAGGAATTTGCCGCGGCCAGCGGGTATGGCGTAACTGATGTCTTTTAATGGCACTGTGATTATCCGCTGCGTCAGAACCTGCTGAATATAGATAAGGTTATTCAGGCGCATATTAGAATCTGCCTAAAAACCTTAGCTGCATTCTTAAGGCGTATCTGACGGGCAGTTACGACAATCATCGTATAGTATAGTTGACAGTAGGGGGATCAGTGGCTATGGCGATCCCCTTTTACTATTACAGGAGCGCTGCTGTCCATGACAGGCTGCACCACGTCCCACACTTCTACGACAGAGGTAAATGTCACCACTACGGACGAGAGCGGTACGAAAGAGTACAATTTCAGCGCTGAGGACAACAACGGGGAAGTCTCGGTGGAGGAGAGCACTGCTGAGACGCCTGCGGACAGTGCAGAAGCTGAAAACAAAGGGGATGATTATAATGTGGACTATGATGTGGCAGACGGAAACCTTAAACTGACCACTACTGTCCGGCAAGGAATACCTCATAGGCGCAGACGGCCAGGAATATGAGTGCGAGGATGTCACGGCCGATATGGCGGCAAAGATAATTGAGGAAAATATGAAGTAAAACTGCCGCATTTGACATAGCAGCTGTCATTTCCTTATAATCATTTCCGGCTGGGCAGGCCGGGCGGTCGCCTGAGGACATGCCTCAGGAGGAAAGTCCGGGCTTCACAGGGCAGGATGCCGGTTAACGGCCGGCTGGGGTAACCCACGGGATAGCGCAACAGAAAATATGTGGCCGATGGCCTCTAGGCATATATGCTAATATGTGCCTATCCTGAGGCACAGGTCAATAGCGAACCGGCGGTGTAAGAGACCACCGGCCCTCTGGTAACAGCGGGCGCAATGCAAGCCCCATCCGAAGCAAGGCCAAGCGGAGAGCCATGGACCGGCCCGGTCCGCTTTCGGGTAGGCCGCTGGAGGTATGCGGTAACGCATATCCTAGATAGATGACCGCCAGGGGATCATAATAGTCCTTCACAGAACCCGGCTTACAGGCCTGCCCGGCTTTTATGGCTATTTTGGACTTTTAAGGAGAAGCCTGAAGCGCAATGGAGGTGTGTAATGAAAAAGAATTTTAAAGGATTGAAGGCCTGCATGGCCGCACTTTCTGTAGCGGGACTGGTCTTTGTTTCCGGTATAGGATCCGTTGTAGCATACGCTGACAGCAGCACTGATGCGGCGGTGGCGGCTGCCATAAAGGCCGCAGAGGATGCGGCGGCAAGGGCGGCAGAGGCCGTAAAGCTTGCTGAGGCTGCAAGGCTCATGCAGGATGCGGCAGTGGCAAATGCAAATCTCGCAGCCCTGCAGGCACAGACAGACCTGGCAAAGAATGAGGCCGCAGCCCTATTGGAAAAGCAGGCCCGGACCGCCAGGGTACAGGCTGCCCTCACACAGGCTGTAGGGGATGCGGATAAGCAGATTGCGGAATACAATTTCCAGATAAAGAAGCTGGAAAATGTGATCTATGGCGCGCAGGCTGCCGGCGATGCAGTGATCTATGACGCAAATGCCATAGCGGCAAATATATTAAGGGATGCTGCCGGCAACGGGGCTAAGGCTGAGAAGGAGGCCGGCAAGGAGGCTACGTCCATACTTAAAGCCGCTGAAAAAGAGGCAGAGGCCATGGAGGAAAAAGCCGCAAGGGACGCCCGCCATGCAGAGGACAAGCTGGAGAGGGAAAAGGAGAAGGCTGAGAAGGAGAGAAAGCACGCTGAGGAAAAGGCAAAGAAAGAGATGGAAAAGCTGGAAGACTGAGTAGTTACGAATGAAATCACATTAAAGGGAGGACATCATGAAAAAGGAAGGCATTAGGAAAATTGTTGCACTGGGGCTCACAGGGCTATTGGCGCTGGGCCTTACAGCCTGTGGCGGTGCTGCTGGAAATACAGCGGGCGCAGGGGCAGGGGATACGGTCGCAGAAGCCACTGGCGAAACGGCCGAGGCTTCCGCTTCAGAAGCCGCCAGCGAAACGGCTGAGGCTTCAGCTGAAGGCACTAAAGAGGCGAAGGGCGGCACTGCCACAGATGGGGCAGGCACAGGGACCGCAGGCGGAGGCACTTTCACGGTAGGCTTTGACCAGGATTTCCCGCCTATGGGATTCATTGGAGATGACGGTGAGTTCACTGGCTTTGACCTGGAGCTTGCGGCAGAAGCCGCAAAGCGCATGGGCAAGGAGGTAGTATACCAGCCCATAGCATGGGACAGCAAGGACGCTGAGCTGGATGCGGGCACCATAGATTGCATCTGGAACGGATTCACCATAAGCGGCAGGGAGGACAGCTACACCTGGTCTGACCCCTATATGGACAATACACAGGTTTTTGTGGTCAGGAAAGACTCAGACATCAAGACCTCGGCTGACCTGAAGGGGAAGACCGTAGAGGTACAGGTGGACTCTTCTGCGCAGGCCGCGCTAAATGAAGATGAGAATAAAGACCTCAGCGCTTCCTTCGGAACCCTGCAGACCTCACCTGACTACGATACTGCGCTCATGGATCTGGATATGGGCTCTGTAGATGCCATAGCCATGGACAGCACGGTGGCAGAGTATAAGATAACCAAGGGCGGCATGGCGTTAAGAGTGCTGGATGAACCCTTTGCGTCAGAGACCTACGGCATAGGCTTCAAGAAAGGGAATGAGGCTTTGAGGGATGAGGTAAATAAGGTTATGAAGGAGATGGCCGCCGACGGCACACTCAAGTCCATATCTGAAAAATGGTTTGGAAAGGATGTGACTACGATTAAATGAACTTCGGCCAGATTATCTTAGCCCTCTCCGGAGGGGTGGCGACAAGCATATTCATCTTTGCAGTGACGCTGATTTTTTCCTTGCCGCTGGGGCTGGCCGTGGCTTTTGGCAGGATGAGCAAAAATCCCCTCATATCGGGCATAGTAAAGATATATATATCCGTTATGAGGGGGACTCCCCTTATGCTTCAGCTTATGGTGGTCTATTTCGGACCCTATTATCTTTTTGGCATTAAGGTCAATAATAGCTACCGTATCTGGGCCGCACTGATAGGCTTTGTCATTAATTACTCCGCCTATTTTGCAGAAATATATAGGAGTGGCATACAGTCAATACCCGTGGGGCAGCACGAGGCCGCAAAGGTACTGGGATATTCCAGGCTTCAGTCTTTCTTTGTGATCATCCTGCCGCAGGTCGTGAAGCGCATATTGCCGAGCGTAACAAATGAGGTGATAACACTCGTAAAGGACACATCCCTTGCCTTCACCATAAGCGTATCTGAAATGTTCACTACGGCCAAGGCCCTGGCCAGTGCCCAGACTAGTATGATGCCCTTCGTTGCCGCGGCGCTATTCTATTATGTGTTTAACTTTATCGTGGCACAGGGCATGGATTTATTTGAGAAACGCTTGTCATATTATCGCTAGAATTTTTTGTTTCAATAATCACCAGGATTAAAGGGTACGAATGGAAACAAGGCTATGATATAATTATAAGGAGCCACTATGGCATTACTGGAATTAGTACATATAGAGAAGGCTTTTGACGGAGTTCCTGTGCTAAAGGATATTAACCTTTCACTGGAGGAAGGTCGCATATTTTCCATAATAGGGCCTTCGGGTTCCGGTAAGTCCACGCTTCTGCGCCTTGCGACCGGCTTAGAGGAGCTAGACGGCGGGGAGGTCCGCTATGACGGCAGGCTCTATGCAAGGGCACAGGACGGAAAAGCGGAGTATCCATCAAAGCATGAAATGAAGGAGCTGCAGTCCATTTTTGGACTGGTATTCCAGAGTTTCAATCTCTTTCCGCATAAGTCCGTGTTGCAGAATATCATGGACGCCCCCATCAGGGTGCAGAAAAGGGAAAAAACTGAGGTCAGGGCTGAGGCCCTTAGGCTTCTTGAGAAAATGGGGCTACCCGACAAGGGCGGGCAGTATCCGTACCAGCTTTCCGGAGGCCAGTGCCAGAGGGTGGCAATAGCGAGGGCACTCGCCATGAATCCCAGGATACTTTTTTTTGACGAACCTACCAGCGCCCTGGACCCGGAGCTCACGGGGGAGGTTCTGAAGGTCATCCAATCTCTTAAGGATTTGCACATAGCCATGGTGATAGTGACGCATGAGATGGCTTTTGCAAAGGATATCAGCGATGAAGTGGTTTTTATGGAGAATGGCGTGATAGTGGAGCAGGGTACGCCTGAGAAGGTGTTTTCTTCTGACAATGAAAGGCTGAAGGCCTTCCTTGGAAGATACCAGGGTATTTAAGGCTTGCGCTTTGAGCGAAAACATCACATCCCATTCCTGTTTTTGCGACTTAGGAACTGTAGCAGACAAGTCAAATGACTAAGTTAATTCGCCACAGGTCCTTATCGTGGGGTGTTGGATAGTTATAGGAATAGCACGATTTCTTTTAGAGGGAGAATCTTTGAGCGGAAATAAGACAGAAATAATCTATAGCAATAATGTGCACGGAAATGCTTCCAATGCAGCAATAGTCAGCCCCAGGCTTTTTGTGAGCCAGGGACGCAGCATTTTCGAGTACCGCCTTGGGGGCAGGCAGAGCGTAGGCCGTCCGACCGAAGACACAGCTCCGAGCATACCCATAGACAGCCGATTCGTATCCAGAGAACACGGTGTTTTCCAGACATACGGGGAATTTACTGCGTTCACTCCCGCAAAGACTACCAATGGGATCTTTTACAAGGGGAAGGCTCTGGAGCCCGGCGTGGACAAGATAATGAAGGACGGGGACGAGCTCATGATCCCTACTGACGATGGCTTGGACAGCGACAGCAAGTATATTCTTCTGGTATATGCTTCCACTTCTACAAGGATAAACATGTGGAGGGGCTTTCAGCTCGCTACTGCGGATGAACTCACGGGGCTCTCCGGCAGGGGCAGCTTCGTATCCTGGTGGCAGAGAAACCAGAATAAGGGCGACTATACCAAGGCAGTCGTTTTTCTTCTGGATATAGATGACTTCAAGAATATCAATGACTCCTATGGGCACAACGTGGGGGATAAGGTGCTGAAGTCCGTGGCCCTTGCATTAAAGCGGGAGGTCAGGTATGAGAACCAGGTCTGCCGCTGGGGAGGGGATGAATTCGCAGGCATTATACCCGGCGACCAGTACAAGGCAGAGTTCAGGCTTAAGCAGCTCTTTATGAATATAGAGGGCATGAAGATAGATGGATGTCCGCCGATCAGCGTGAGCATAGGCTATGCCGACATAAGGGATGCTAAAGACCCTCTCAATATGGAGGAGCTGATACAGATGGCGGACAAGGCCCTCTACTATGTGAAGCAGAATGGCAAGCAGGACATTTGTTCCTATTCTACAGCCACAATGGGGGTGCAATAGCATAGTTCGCTGTGTTGTGTGACGCAAGATGAGCGCATTGGAGCGTTTTTCGTACAGGAACATTGTGCAATATGCTATAGTAAACGACAGAAATAACTTTACTTTGCTTGAAAACCTACGGTGTTCTTCCTCAAAGAGCAGTGGTTGAAATTAAAGAAATTAATGTCGTTTACTACAGTACGGTTTGCAAAAACATAGTTTTGAACCTGACATCATAACGTGATGAAAAATGGAATCAAATATTGTCCGGTGCGTGGGGGCAGAGAATAGAACAGGAGCGATAGTCGTCTATATATGTTTAATTTGAATGGAGTATTGAATACCATATTTCCTGTAATGGCAATGCTCTTCATAGGTATATTCTTCAGGAAGAAGCAGCTTGTGTCCAGGGAAGGCGTAAATGCGATCAAGTTCGTAATATTGAATGTCTGCCTGCCCGCAGGGCTTATAAGCGCTTTTGCTTCAACCAGCTATAGTCCTACAGATATCATAATTCCTGTCGTTATATTTGCCGTATGTTTCCTGGCATGGATAATAGGAAAATATACGGGCAAGCTTTTAAGGCTGCCGTCCCGCCTCGTTCCATTCCTTACAACAGCATTTGAGGCCGGAATGTTGGGCTATGCCCTTTTTGAGATGCTCTATGGGAAAGAGAGGCTTGCGGAATTTGCCCGTGTGGACCTGGGACAGTCGCTTTTTATCTTCACTATTTATAAAGTCCTTCTGAGCGCAGGCGGAGGAACTGACGCTGAGGCTGGGACTGCGGACGGCCGCGGGAACAAGGGCAAGGCCGCACCCAGCGCCGTGAAGCTCTTAAAAGAAATGTTCAGCTCCCCCATCATCATCGCCATTATCATAGGTGTTATCCTGGGAGCAACTAATATTTATTCACTATTAAAGCCATCTGGCGTAAGTGGCATCTTCGATGCCTGTACGGTCTTTATTTCTGCGCCGACGAGCGCAATGATCTTATTTGCCATAGGCTATGACCTGGTGCTGGATGACATACCTTGGGCCGAGGCTTTGAAGGTCGTGCTGCTGCGCTTCGCAATAATGATGATATTACGCACGGCGCTCATCCCACTTCTGAATATCATTTCCCCTGCAATGGACCTTACGGCTGCCGTAAACGTCATGTTTATACTGCCTCCGCCCTTCATACTTTCAGTGCTTGCGGATGAGGACGGGCAGAGGGTTTACCTGTCTTCAGTGCTTTCGCTGTCTACGGTGATCGCCATCATAGGATTCGCAGTGCTTTCCTTTGGGAAGTAGATAATGTCCGGCTATTTCATATAAATCCTATTGAATTACTAGGTAATTGATGTTATACTCACAGCTATGTAACGCCATCGGCCTAAAGTTCAGGCAGGGTGGAAGGGATTTGTAAGATGTCCTTGGGGCATAGGCATAACTGAAAGGAGAGTACCATGAGCGAATACAGATTTGAAACACTGCAGCTGCACGTAGGACAGGAAGAGGCCGACCCGGCCACAGATGCGAGGGCTGTGCCTATTTACCAGACGACTTCATACGTTTTTCACAATAGCCAGCATGCGGCTGACCGCTTTGGGCTGAAGGATGCGGGCAATATCTATGGCAGGCTCACGAATTCTACCCAGGAGGTGCTGGAGAAGAGGCTGGCCGCCCTGGAGGGCGGGAGCGCCGCATTGGCAGTGGCCTCCGGCGCGGCGGCCATAACTTATACAATACAGGCCCTGGCCGCAAATGGAGGGCATATAGTGGCCCAAAAGACCATATACGGGGGCTCATATAACTTAATGGAGCACACTTTGCCACAGCTGGGCATAAAGACCACATTTGTGGATGCACACAATCTCTCGGAGGTAGAGGGGGCCATACAGGATGACACAAGGGCCATTTATCTGGAGACCTTGGGAAATCCCAACAGTGATATACCCGATATAGATGCAGTGGCTGAAATCGCCCATAGGCACGGCCTGCCCCTGGTTATAGACAATACCTTTGGCACGCCCTATCTTATCCGTCCTATAGAGCATGGGGCAGACATCGTGGTACATTCTGCTACGAAGTTCATAGGAGGCCATGGCACGACGCTGGGCGGCATCATTGTAGAGTCGGGGAAGTTCAACTGGAAGGAAAGCGGGAAGTATCCGAATATAGCTGAACCTAATCCCAGCTATCACGGCATTTCCTTCTATGACGCTGTAGGGGCCGCTGCATTTGTCACATATATACGCGCCATACTCCTTAGGGACATGGGCGCCGCCATATCGCCCTTCAATGCTTTCCTGCTGCTTCAAGGAGTAGAGACACTGTCCTTAAGGCTTGATAGGCATGCGGAGAATACGGCCAAGGTCGTAGAATATCTGAGCAGGCACCCGAAGGTTGAGAAGGTGAACCATCCTGCCATTCAGGACCACCCCGACCATGAGCTATACCAAAAGTATTTCCCGAATGGAGGGGCCTCGATTTTTACCTTTGAAATAAAGGGAGGCAAGGAGGAAGCCTGGAAATTCATAGATAACCTTAAGATATTCTCCCTACTTGCCAATGTGGCGGATGTTAAGAGCCTCGTCATACATCCCGCATCCACCACTCACTCGCAGCTGTCGGAAGAGGAGCTTCTGGACCAGGGGATAAGGCAGAATACCATAAGGCTGTCCATTGGCACCGAGCATATAGACGACATAATAGAGGATCTGGAGAACGGTTTTAAGGCGATTTAAGAAAATAGCCCGCTTTGGGGACGGCACATGAAGGTAGAGGATCTGATTTCAATAATAGGCGCTGATTTTTATACAGGGGTTCCGGACAGTCAGCTTAAAGGGCTCTGTAATTATCTCATGCATAAATACGGCATAGACCCGGCCCATCATATAATAGCGGCCAATGAGGGCAATGCGGCCGCGCTGGCGGCAGGCTACAACCTATCGACAGGGAAGGTGCCTGTCGTATATATGCAAAATAGCGGGGAGGGCAATATCATAAACCCTGTCGCAAGCCTTTTGAATAGAAAGGTCTATGGCATTCCCTGCATTTTTATAATAGGCTGGAGGGGGGAGCCCGGCGTACACGACGAGCCTCAGCACCTTTATCAGGGCGAGGTCACCATAAAGCTGCTTGAAGACATGGAAATAGCGAGCTTTGTCATAGGAGCAGATACTTTAGGCGGGGAAGTGGGCTCTGCCATGGATGAATTCAGGAGCATCCTGAATGAGGGCAGGCAGGTCGCATTTATTATACGCAAAGGCGCGCTTACCGATGCACCCAAGGTCGATTACCATAATGATTTTCCCCTGTCGAGGGAGGAGATAATAGAGCATATCACGGCCATAAGCGGTGCGGATCCCGTTATTTCAACTACGGGAAAGGCCTCAAGGGAGCTATTTGAGATAAGGACCGCAAAGGGGCAGGGCCACGGCACTGATTTCCTCACGGTTGGGTCCATGGGGCATACCAGTTCCATAGCCCTGAGTGTCGCTTTGAATAAACCTGAAACCAAAGTGTGGTGCATAGACGGGGATGGCGCGGCACTCATGCACATGGGGGCAATGGCGGTAATAGGCGCCAGCGCCCCCAAAAATCTCGTCCATATAGTTATCAATAACTGTGCCCATGAAACTGTGGGAGGGATGCCGACAGTAGCAAATAGGATAGACCTCGCAGGCGTAGCAAGGGCCTGTGGCTATCCCCATGCCTGCTGCGTTTCAGGTTTTACAGAGCTGGATAGGGAGCTTCTCTTATCAAAGGAGAGGGATGAACTTAGCTTTCTTGAGGTGAAATGCGGCATAGGGGCCAGGGCTGATCTCGGCCGCCCTACGGGCACTGCCGCTGAGAATAAGAGGGCGTTTATGGATTATTTGTCGGGCTTATAGGATAAAAAAGCCAGGGGCATTTTTATGCACAGTGATGAAATAGCAATACTTATGGCGGCCGGCATGGGGCAACGCATGCGGCCGCTTACGGAAAAGATGCCAAAGCCGCTCATAAAGGTACATGGGCGGCCTATGGCAGAGACACTGATAATAATATCTCCTCCATATATGCCGTAAAGGACGTGATGAGGGGACAGAATTGCTTTATCTGTGAAGCTGACCTATATGTGCCTGACCCTGCCGTATTAAAGAGCGCGCACGATAAGTCCTGCTACTATGGAAAGCTTATACAGGGACACTCAGATGATTGGGTATTTGACAGGGACAGCCAGGGCAGGATAGTCCGTATTGGAAAGGGAGGCGATAATTGCTATAATATGTGCGGCATATCCTTTTTTCTTAAGGAGGACAGCACCGTAATTGCCGATGCTGTGGCTAATGCCTGGGGAAAGGAAGGTTACGAAGGGCTCTTCTGGGATGAGGTAGTGGACACTGTCCTGGACAGGGTAAACCTTGTGGTACACCCTGTAGGGGCGGATGAGATTATTGAAATAGACACGGTGGAAGAGCTCGAAAAAGTATAACAAGGAGGTTGTGTTTTTAATGAATTTTGAAACAATAAAGGAGAATAAAAAGCTATTGCTCACGCTCGCTGTGCCATTGTCTATGTCGCTTGCGATAGCAGTAGTCCTATATATCTTTCTGTCCAATTTTTCAGCAGTAGGTAGCGCTATATCTGCTTTCATAGGCTATTTCGAGGCCGTGATCATAGGAGCGGTGATAGCATACCTCATAAATCCGGTGGCGAAGTTCTTCGACAGGACTATATTTAAGAAGGTGGGGAAGGAAGGCCTTAGGTGGATCCTGGCCGTCGTTCTGGCCATCATAACTACAGTGTTTTTTCTCGTGCTTCTGATAGGTATAATGATGCCGCAGCTCATTGGCAGCATACTCTCTTTCGCTTCGAATATCGACAAATATGCGGCCTCTCTTTTAGACATAGTTAAGGGCCTGCCCCTGAAGGAATATGGCATTACGGTAAAGTTGGACAGCCTGCCCAGCATTTATGAGAATATCATGAAGAGCATATCGGGCTTCCTCATAGAGAACCGCTTCAATATAATTCATGTGGCTTCCGGCACGGGGAAGGGTATTTTCACCTGGTTCCTTGCCATAGTTATGTCTATCTACTTCCTGACATCCAAAAAAGCTGTCAAGGCCTGGTGGATTAGGCTCCTTAGGGCTGTCTGCGTCCCTTCCAAGGCCGATGGGATAATAGATTACTTGGTAAAATGCGACAACATTATGGTGCACTATGTGATCTACAGTATTTTGGAGGGGATACTTATAGGCGTAATAACTGGTATATTTATGCTGATCATGGGTATGCCCTACGCAGGTCTTGTGGCCGTAGTCGTCGGGGTGACTAACATGATTCCGACCTTTGGCCCAATAATAGGAGAGGTTGCCGCTTTCTTTGTCATGGTGATGGTAAATCCCATACATGCTGTCATACTTTTTGCCTTTATATGGACGCTGCAGCTCTTTGACGGCTATGTGCTAAAGCCCAAGCTCTTCGGAGGGTCCCTTGGTGTCTCAGGCGTATTCATACTTATAATGAGTATAGTGGGAGCCAATATGTTCGGCTTTTTCGGGATGCTTCTCGCAATACCGGCGGCCGCAGTATTGGACATGACTTATAGGGAATATCTGCTGCCGGGGCTGGAGAGGCGGATGAAGAAAAAAATGCAAAAGAGTATATAGATCGAGGAGGTTTCTATGGCAAAAATAGGCATGAAGACAGCGCTGGTTGAGATGGACGGGGATGAGATGACCCGCATTATCTGGCAGTATATAAAGGACGAACTCATTTATCCCTTTGTAGACTTAAAGACTGAGTATTACGACCTGGGGCTTAAATACAGGGATGAGACAGACGACAGGGTGACTGTCGAGGCGGCAGAGGCTGCAAACCGCCTGGGCGTGGCGGTAAAGTGCGCAACTATTACGCCAAATGACGCCAGAGTGGAAGAATATGGATTAAAAGCCATGTACAAGAGCCCTAACGGCACCATAAGGGGAATAATGGATGGAACTGTCTTTCGTGCTCCCATACTTGTTAAGGGCATCACGCCCCATGTCTGGAACTGGGAGAAACCCATTACCCTTGCGAGGCACGCTTACGGGGATGTCTACAGGAATACGGAAATAAGGGTGCCTGGACCGGGAAAGGCAGAACTCGTATTTACGGGGGAAGATGGAAAGGAGATAAGGAAGACCATAGCTGAGATGAAGTCCCCCGGCATTATACAGGGCATACACAATCTCGATAAGTCAATAGAGAGCTTTGCGAGAAGCTGCATGAATTTCGCCATCGACAGGAAGGAGGACCTGTGGTTTGCCTCCAAGGACACTATCTCCAAGATCTATGACGGGGACTTCAGGGATATATTCCAGAGAATATATGAGGAGGAATTCAAGGAGAAGTTCGAGAGCCTGGGAATAGAGTACTTCTATACGCTAATTGACGATGCTGTCGCAAGGGTAGTGCGCTCAAAGGGCGGCTTTATCTGGGCCTGCAAGAATTATGACGGGGATGTGATGAGCGACATGATGGCATCCGCATACGGCTCCCTTGCCATGATGACCTCGGTTCTCGTGTCCCCTGCAGGCAAGTATGAGTACGAGGCGGCCCATGGCACGGTGCAGAGGCATTATTATAAGCACCTTAAGGGCGAGGAGACCAGCACGAATTCTGTGGCGACCATCTTTGCCTGGAGCGGGGCCTTAAGGAAGAGGGGGGAGCTGGACGGCATAAGCGAGCTTGTGGATTTTGCCGACAGGCTGGAAAAAGCCACCCTAGACACCATAGAGGAGGGGGAGATGACAGGTGACCTCTATCTCATAAGCTCACTTGAAAATAAGAAGAAGCTGAATACGCTGGACTACATTAAAGCGGTGAGGAAGAGGCTGGAGAACTGATTTTCAGTTTCTTTCCCACAGGGTCAAGGGGACTATGTCTATTACCATGGGGATGTCGATAGCAGTTTCGACTTCTTTAGCCTTATGATAGTTCTTTTCAAGCAGCTCCAGGAATTCTTCGGAATTGATCTCGCCTCCGGAGAGTATCCTTTTTGGAGCTGCTTTTTTTACATATTCCACGGCATCGCAAGATATAGAGCTGTCAAAGCTTGTATGGAATTCGGTCAGAAGCGGGTGTGGCCAGGAAGGAGTAGCCTCATTTGCAATAAAGTAAATGCCCTGGGGACCTGACAGATTATAGACGAAAATGTCGTTCAGCTCGTCATGGGGCACATCCTCCACTATGGAGCTAAGCAGTCCATAATGTTTTCTGCACTCATCTATGGCTTCAGGGCTATAGGACGAGAGCTGCCTCGGCGTATATAAAACTGCGACCAGAGGGCAGAGCAGCAGCAATAGATAGAGGAAGCCGTACAGGAATTTCCATGCAATCTCGCTCCTATGTGAGCCGGAATCGGCAGTGCTGCCTAGTAGAGACCGATTTTTTAAATATTCCAGAATTATAACGGAAATAGGGATGAGGGGAGCCCCCAACATAAAGTAGTGCTTGAATTGCGCGCTTTTTATAAATTGGAACGAGGCGGCAGATACGGAAAGGAGGCTAAAACTAAAAAGGAAATAGCGCTTTTTCAATGTGGCTGCTATGCCTGAGAGAATAAGGGCAAATTCGGGGATTAAAAAGGTCAATAGCTTTAAAGGAAAGGATAAGCCTCCGCCCGTTTCTTTTAGATAAGAAAAATTAAAGAAGAAAATAGAATAGATCATAGCATTCAAGTTGCCTTTTGCCATGAAATAAAAAAAGAATGGAAGGATGGCGATGGCTGTGCCGGCTACGCCTGCAGCTAAGTTGTAGAATAAGTTTATGAATTTTCTTTGGAGCAGGAGCTTTACGGAGATGCAAAATACTGTAGTACAGAGAAAGATGGAATTCTTTATTAAGAGCATGGAGATGAGGCCGAAGGAGATGCCGTCTAGGAAAGCATAGTGGAGCGGATGTTCTATATTAGCATCGTTTTTTTTGTCGAAATTCGCAAGAATCCAGGGAATCTCAAAATACATTGGGATCAATGTCAGGGTCACGCTGTACTCTTCCGTCAGATTCCCTCCATTTAGCATATAGGACCAATAGGATAGCAGGGCAATCAGGGTGAATACGATTACTGGCGTATTGCAATACTTTTTCAGAAGCTTTATGACTAGGGCAAGGCCTATTGCCATTGACAGGGCTTGAAAAAGGACTAGGGCGGTTCTAGGGAAGGGCGTCAGTGCTGGTAGCATGTTTATAAGAAAAAGCAGTGGACCCTTATGATCGAAAAAACCGCTGTAGGGTAGTACACCGCATGCCCAGAGATATCCTTCTGTCTGGAAATATGCAGAATCGTAGCCGTATAGATATGGATTTAGGTGGGAAGTAGTGAAGGAAAAAAGTTCCATAAACCCCAGGCAAAATAAAAAAAGGCAGGGGTAGAAGAGAACTGTGCCTTTTTTTAATACGCTTTTTCTTTTTATCGTTAGGGAATCAATGTTCATTTTTAATCGGGGAGCATGTTGCTTAAAATGATGCTAATTTACAGGGGATCCTGCATAGCAGGCAAAATACAAAAAACCCGAAACGCCTATCTTATGAGCATTTCGGGAAAATGATAGGAATAAATCCTCAACTGTAAACAGAAATATGAAATTATAACTTCTAAGAGAAAAAACAATAGCCCGTAGCGGAATCGAACCGCTGTTTCCGCCGTGAGAGGGCGGCGTCTTGACCGCTTGACCAACGGGCCATTAAGCGAGAATGATATTAGCACACTATTTGGAAAAATGCAAGTATTTTTTGTATAGAAAAATTATGTTATAATTCCCCTTGGTCTGGGAAGAGCGACAATCCCTGTTTTATTTGAACCTACATTTACTTTTATGGGATTC
>JAGBNO010000117.1 GCA_017634355.1 Lachnospiraceae bacterium | reverse complement strand
CGTCTGGGGATAATGCTGTCATCTATGCGCAGGTTTATCCTCGGCACAGGCCTGTCATCCTGCATAGGCTCACCGCCCTGTACAAGTTCACCGCCTTGCACAGGTCCGCCATCTTGCACAGGCTCGACGCCCTGCACTGGCTCGCCGTCCTGCGTAGTTGCGCCGTCTTGCACAGGCTCACCGCCCTGCACTGGCTCGCCATCTTGCACGGGCTCATCTGACTCACCCTGTGCCTCTGCCAGGGGAACAGGGGCAAGCTGAGGCTTCAGTTCTGCAGCTTCTTTCTCCTCTGCCTTTGGCGGAGGCTCAGGAAGCCCCTTTTCCTTCCTGAATATCTCCATGAACTCCTTGCCTGTGATCGTCTCCTTCTTTATAAGGAATTCAGCGAGCTTGTCCAGAAGCTCCCTGTTGTCCTCCAGAAGCCTTCTTGCCTCTTTGTAAGACTCCTTCAGAAGCTTCATGACCTCTGTATCCACATCGGCCGCAGTCTCATCGGAGCAATTAAGCACAGTCCTGCCGCTTAGGTACTTATCCTCTACGGATTCCAGGCTCATGAGGCCGAATTTCTTGCTCATCCCGTACTGTGTGACCATAGCCCTGGCCATGCGGGTGGCCTTTTCTATGTCATTGGCGGCACCCGTAGTGACAGAATCAAAGACTAATTCCTCTGCCGCCCTGCCGCCCAGGGTGCTTGCGAGCAAGGCCCTGAGCTCTGCTTCGCTGTTTAAGTACTTTTCCTCCTCCGGCACGTTCATCACATAGCCCAGCGCGCCCATGGTCCTGGGCACTATCGTAATCTTCTGCACAGGCTCCGTATTCTTCTGCAGCGCAGACACAAGGGCATGCCCTATCTCGTGGTAGGACACTATCTTCCTCTCCTCCTTGCTCAAAATGCGGTCCTTCTTCTCTTTGCCCACGAGTACCACTTCCACGGCATCCAGAAGGTCTGTCTGTGAGACGAATTCCCTGCCCGCCTTTACGGCATTTATAGCGGCCTCGTTAACCATATTGGCCAGGTCCGAACCCACAGCGCCGCTGGTTGCAAGAGCTACATCCTCGAAATTCACGGACTCATCTATCTTCACATCTCTGGCGTGGACCTTCAGGGTTTCTATACGGCCCTTCAAATCTGGTTTATCCACTATGACCCGCCTGTCAAAGCGGCCAGGCCGCAGCAGCGCCTTGTCCAGAGTCTCCGGACGGTTCGTAGCTCCCAGTATCAGTATGCCCTTTGAAGGGTCGAAGCCATCCATTTCCGAGAGGAGCTGGTTTAGGGTCTGCTCCCTCTCGTCATTGCCGCCAAAGCGCGAATCCCTGCTCTTTCCTATGGCATCTATCTCATCTATGAAGATAATGCAGGGCGCATTCCTCTCAGCCTCGCGGAAAAGATCCCTCACCCTGGAGGCGCCTACGCCTACGAACATCTCTACAAAGTCGGAACCCGCCAGAGAATAGAAAGGCACATGGGCTTCACCTGCCACAGCCCTCGCAAGCAGGGTCTTTCCTGTGCCGGGGGGACCGACTAAGAGCGCCCCCTTAGGCAGCCTTGCGCCAATTTTTACATATTTGCCGGGATTATGCAGGAAGTCCACCACCTCCTGCAGGGATTCCTTTGCCTCGTCCTGTCCCGCCACATCTTTAAATGAAACTCCCGTATCCTTCTGCACATAGACCTTGGCATTATTCCTGCCAACGCCCATTATTCCCCCGCCGCCCATGCGGCGCATGAGGAGCCACGTGAGGCCGCAGACCATGAGAATAGGGAATACATATCCAAAAAATCCGGATATCAATGCGCCTGAGCGGTTCGGCACCTCCGCCTTGAAGTCCACTCCCGCAGCCTCCAAAAGCTTCGGGAGGTCCGGGTCATTGACATAGCCGGTATAGTAAGTCTGCTGTTGCTGCTGCAGCTGGGTCCTGATCCCGAATTCGCTATTTCCGCTGTCCTTAGGATAGATAACTATTCTGTCCGAGGTCATCTCTACCCTGGATACCTGATTTTCGGACACCATGCCGAGAAACTGGCTGTAGCTAACCTCTCTGGAAGAATTCCTCGCCAAAAGGCTGCTCATTAGGCTCATACAGAAAACCGTTGCAAGCGCGGCCACCAGGAGGGCGGCCAGAGTCTGCCTGTTCCTCTGGTTATTCGGACCCTTCCCGCCGTTATTCTGGTTATTATTGTTATTTTCATTCATGTAATTGTCCGTCTCCTATATAAGATGGTATGCCCTGATTTCCTATGCTGTCTCTGAGAAAACAAATATCTCGTCCAGCATCCTCAGCATCCTGAAGTCGCCCTTTACCTGCATGTCCCCTGACATAAATGCCTTCTGGAAAGAGGAACGGCCATTCTGTATATGGTCCAGCTTCTCCTTTTTCAAACGGCAGAGCACACTTTCATTGTCTATATTGCCAAAGTATGACTTCAGTTCCGCATTTTTTACTTCCAATATGAGAGGCTTGTCAAAGCCCTTTACTATAAATTTATAAATGGCCTCGTAAGACTTCTGGGGCTTGAAATGCCCTTGAAAACCCTGGAGCGCCATATCCTCCTCTGACTTTCCGTCATTTTTCAGGAGATTCTTGAAATGTGTGGTAAGCTCCTTTATGTCCTCCTTCTGTGTCTGCACATAATTGTCGTCCGAGGCATAGCGCGATAGCTGCTCCGTCTCCTGAGGCGTCAGGTCTATCTGAGTCTGCGCAGACACCATCTGCTTCACAGCCTGGTTACTGGCAGGCAGCATGATGGCCTTTCTGGAAATAGAGCGGTAGAGGTTTTCGGCGGCCTTTTCTATTACATTCACATATTCCTGATTTAGCTCGAAGGCCACCGGATCCTTTACATAGGCAGAAATCCCTGAGATGGGCTTCCCGCCCAGCATATCCCAGGCAGACTGCAGCGTGAGGATGCCATTCCTCTCCCCGTACGTCGTAGACATGACCACGGGGCACATGTATATATCCGCTATCTTCTGCTTATTCCCATAGAACCAACAGGCATCCAGAAACTCTAAGAGATACCCCCCTATGCCGTACCACTCCACAGTGGAAGCCAAGATCACGCCGTCAGCATCATTTAAGGTGCTGGGCAGTGTGGTGATATTTCTCTTCTCATCGTAGAGATTTATCCTGTCTACCCGCACGTTCAGCTCTTCCAGCACGGTCTGCATTTTGGACAGCACAAAGAGGGTTGGGTCTCCTACTATGCCCCGTCCTCCATAGTATACGTTTATCTTCATTCCTGATTCCCCTCTGTGGGAATATTTTTATTAGCCGCAGGTGTCCTATAGAGGAAGAGCCCCAGGACGAATCCCATTATGAGCCCCCCAATGTGGGCGGCATTGTCTATGCCCTGGCCTGTCATGCCGGCCATCACGCTATAGCCTATAAGCAGGGCCACCCTTCCAGAAGTGAGGTCGCCGAACCTCCCCTTATTCCTCGTGACTATTCCAAAGAGCGCTCCGATAATGCCGAAAATCGCTCCGCTCGCACCGGCGGAGGCCGCCTCGCTCCCAAGCATTATTGAGCTTAATAGCGAAAGGAAGCTGCCGAAAAGGCCGCTGAATATATAAATAAATAAAAGCTTTGCCTTCCCCAGCGCATTCTCCACCCTTTCACCAAAGATCCATAGGGACAGCATATTGGCCGCCAAATGCTCTAAGCCGAAGTGCAGGAACATACAGGTAAAGAGCCTGTATACCTGCCCGTCCATAAGGACGAGCGGCGTATAGAGCGCCCCGTGCTCCACCATGTAGGTCACATCGCTTGTAGAGCCGAAGATGGACAGTGCCAGAAAAACCATGATATTTAAGAGTATAAGGCTAAGGGTAAGGGGTGCTTTGCTCAAAAATAACCCGTCATGCAGCCATTTCCCCACGGTCTTGCGCCCCGATGCGGATATTTCCGTACTTTCTGATATCAGCCCCTCTAACCCGAAGCGCAGATTATCAAAATCGGCGACTTCATTCTCAAATATGCAGAGGCGCCCTGTGGGCAGCTCCAGCACCCAGGAGAGCGGATCTAATGTCCCAAACATTTTTCCCCTGTTTATATCATTGACTGCAAATAGGGAAAATATCCTGATATTCTGGTAGCCCTTTTTGCTGAACAGCCCAAATACCTGCAGTTTGATGTCCTCATATTCCTTAGGGCCTATGGGAAGGCTCCTTAAGTCTATGGTGAGAAAGACCATGGCCAGTATCCCGTCCACACGGAAAAAAATGTCCAGCTCAGGTATGGACGAGCCCAGCTCGGTGTATCCTCTATTTATAAGGTAGCCTGTGATCTTATCTTTCAATGTCTGTTTGCCCTCCCAAGCCGTTTATTATACATTTATTTTTCAGATATTCCAATAGCTTTACGCTGGCACATTTTTTTCTCTTTATTGTATAATAGATTGGGAATTGAATTTTGAGTCTCCTATTGCCAAAGGCCGCACAGCAGAGGGGCCGAACACCATAGAAGCGTAAGTCAGATATTAGAATATGCCATTCTAATAAAGGAGGTAAATATGGCACAGCCAAAAAATTCCACCTGTGCGGTTGAAATCCCTAGTCCTTATGCCACATCAGCTTCATAAGGTGTCGGAGAAAAGCGAATAATTCTATTCCGCAACCAACCGTCTGTATTATTCTTTTAATTCTTCATCAGTATTTCATTTTATTCAAATATTTTCTGCCGATTATGGAGGCTATTTCGATAAATTTGATTCCAGATATATTCG
>JAGBNO010000116.1 GCA_017634355.1 Lachnospiraceae bacterium | reverse complement strand
GTCAGCGCCAGGTTCACGTCGAACTGCTTAAATGCGCTGGTAAGGGTAAGGAAGGTGCATATAGTAATGGTGGACGCTATCATAGGTATCTTTATCTTAAATAGCGTAGTCATGGTATTTGCTCCATCTATGGCTGCGGCCTCCAGCACATCTTTCGGTATGGTCGTGAGGCCCGTCACATATATGAGCATAATATAGCCCGCATACTGCCATATATAGACGACCACTATGGCCGCAAATGCGAGGCCGGAGTCAGCGAGCACAGAATTTTTCATGCCAAAGAGGCCCGCCGTCACCTTTATTAAGACATTGCTGAATATGAACTGCCAGATATAGCCGAGCACTATGCCGCCGATAAGGTTTGGCAGGAAATATGCGGCCCTGTAGAAGTCCACTCCCTTCATCTTGGTGGTGCAGAGGAGCGCCAGCAGAAACGCTATCACATTCACCAGTATCATATTCATTACCACGAAGAGGAACGTGAGCAGAATGGACCATATAAAGGCCGGGTCAGAGAACATGGAACTGTAATTATCCAATCCCACGATCTTATTTACCTTGACCCCGTTCCAGTCGGTGAAAGAATAGATTATGCCCAGTATCATGGGCACTATGACAGTGATCACAAAAGAAAACAGAAGCGGGAATAAAAATATGAAATTTACTATGGCCCTGTGCTTCTCTATTGTAGGATAGAGGTACATCCCCACTAATATAAGTACCGCGCCCACAATGAGGAGCGCCCCCCTGAATGGCAGCTGGCTTTTCTGTATGTCCAAGACTATGGCCGCGGCCAGTGCGACAGCACCTATCAAGAGAAGCGCAATGGACAGGGGCTTTTTACCGGATTCATTATTCACTTAAGTCCCTCCCGTAAGAAAACCTTCTAAAAATGCGGCTATATGAATCGAGTAGGGGGAAGAGCACCCCCTACTCGTTTCGGCAATGCCGCAGTCATCTCGAATTTTGTGCCTGTAAAAACCAGGGCTTTAAGGGATCTTATCCCCCTTTAGCCCTGGCTTATGGTCAATCACATCAGCTGGCGTAATATGCGGCGATAACCTCTTTCAGTGTAGACACAAATTCATCCACGGAAGAAAGGCTACCGGATGCAAAGTTCTGGAATACTACGCCGGTGGCATTCTGGCCTATGCCCTCTTTCATGGACAGCCAGTGCCAGGCAGATGTCTTGCCCTTTCCTGTATAGTCTATGATGGTCTGGGCAAAAGGATCGTCTGCCACAAAGGTGCAGCTCTTATAAGGAGAGACAAAGCCGCAGCTCTTCACGAGTATCTCCTGTCCGCCGTCGTTCTTCGCGCACCACTCCAGGAATGCCTTCGCGGCATCCACGTTGCCGTCCTTGTAAACTGCCCACCAGTTGGGGGTATTGGTAAGTATGGTATCCTGTCCGTCCTCAAAAGCGTAGGGCGCCATGCCCACCTTGAAGTTCCCCGCGGCCGCATAGACATCCTTATCGTCATTCATCATGGTCGCGCCTATCCAGGAGCCCTGGGTCACAAAGGCATACTTGCCGGATGCGAAGTTCAGTATCTGCTGGTCGTATGAGCCTGACACCATGAGGTCCTGGTCAGAATACTGATTGAAGAGGGCCACCATTTCGGCCCAGTCCTTGAGCCTCTTGTCATCCACCTTGCCGCCGTCATTCAGCATGTCTATATAGGTGGTGTCGTCCCTCGCAAGGCCCTCGTCCAGATAGGTTCCGAACATGTGCTGGCCGGTGGTCCAATAGAGTGCTGAGGACTCGGTAAACCAGCCCACAACAGCAGTAAGGCCCAGCTCGTCCTTCTTTGCGTCTATGGTCTCAAATGCAGTCTTCATGGCAGCGGGAGATGTGATGGACGCAGGATCCACGCCCGCTTTCTCAAGTATATCCGCATTGTAGGCAAGACCGATCGCCTCTGTGGTAGTAGGGAAGCCATAGACAACTCCGTCAGCCGTATAGGCGGCATCCGTGTCCTTGACCCACTCTCCGTCTGAGAGATCTGCCAGGTTCCCCTCCCAGGTGGGATAGTCCTTATCTCCCTCTATAACGAAGATATCGGGCATATTCCCCGCCTGAAAGTAGCCCTTCAGTGTGGCCTGGGTATCCACGCCGCCGCCCAGTGACTCGATATTCACGGTAACGCCGGTCTCAGACTTATACTTCTCCGCAAGCTCCTTTAATGCCGCGTCCACCTCTACCTTGTTGTTCACCAGGCGGATCTCGCCGCCGCCGGAACCGGAACTCGCATCCGCCCCTCCCCCTGCAGCGGCAGTGTCAGTGCCAGCTGTGCCTCCGCAGCCTGTGACGGCAAGGGACATGCCCATTACCAGCGCGAGTACGATTGAAAGTGACTTTTTCATTTCCTTTTTCCTCCATTCTTGAAAAGGCCGATACATTTGTGAATGATTATACTTTGTGATGGGATTTTTAGCAAGGAATTTAGTCAATTCTTATAAATCATTTTACCAAAGCAAAGGCCTCATACGCCCTTATGCTGCCCTCTGCACCGTTCCTGTCTGGATAATTACCGATTAGTACGCTCGAAGCCTCAAAAGCAGCCGGCAGGCCGTATGTCTGCTCCTTTTCGCTGAAATTGCATACTACCAGCATCTCCCTTTCACCCAGAACACGCTTATAAATGTAGAGCGCCTCATTTTCAGGCTCCAGAAGCTCATAACTACCATATACTATCAGCTCGCTCTCCCCGCTTTTCCTCCTGAGCTCTATGAGCTTTTTATAATAATTATAGACAGAATCAGGCCTCTTCTCCTGCTCAGCCGCATTTATCTCCCTGTAATTGGGATTTACTTTGAGCCAGGGCGTACCTGTACTGAATCCTGCATTTTCAGTATCATCCCACTGCATGGGCGTGCGGGCGTTGTCCCTGGTCTTGAAGCAGAGGGCCTTAAATGCCTCCCGCTCCGGCTGCACCCCTTTTTCTACGATCTGATGATAATTCCCAAGGGACTCTATATCGTCCATTTCTTCAGTATTTTCCCAAGGGTAATTTGTCATCCCCAGCTCCTCTCCCTGGAAAATATAGGGCGTGCCCTTCATGAGGTGCAGGGCTGTGGCAAGCATCTTCGCACTCTTCTCCCTGTACTCCGAACTGTCGTTCCCCCAGCGGGACACTATGCGGGGCTGGTCGTGATTGTCCCAGAATAGGGAATTCCATGCTATGCCCTCAAGGCCGTCCTCCCATTTTGCGAGTACTGCCTTAAGCTTCCTCAGATCCCCCTTCTCGGTAGTCCACTTCCCATAGACCGGATGGTCGTCTGCCCCCATGTGCTCGAACTGAAAAACCATATTCAGCTCTTTGCCCGAAAGGGAGGCATATTTTTTCGCCTCCTCCAGCGTGACGCCGGAGCACTCCCCCACTGTCATGATATCGTGCTTAGAAAGCACCCTCCTATTCATTTCCTGTATATAC
>JAGBNO010000115.1 GCA_017634355.1 Lachnospiraceae bacterium | reverse complement strand
GCTGTATTTTTGTCCGAGAGGGCTGTTCAAAAATCAGGCGCATAGCGGGCTATGTAACTGATTTTTGAACAGCTCTATCGGGCAAAAAGACAAGCAGAATGTACAAGTTATTCTGTAACAGTTCCTTACTATTCAGAACCCCCTTGGTTATTGTCATTTTTGAAAAACGATCTCGCTCTATTGCCTCAAAGATGGCTATATGCGAAGGCGGTGACGATAGGTAAAATGTCAGGTGGACGTTTTACGGCCACGTTTTGACCGGCTAATCCGGTCAGTGGTGCGGTCAAGGCGTAAGTAGGGTTCTGAATAGTTACGAAAAACGTAGTTATAGATGTAGTGAACAAAAAAGGAGTAAGACCATGACTTTTAATGACATTTTTAAATCCAGCTTCCTGCAGAATGTGACTTCCATAAGCATTTTAGATATGGGGCTATCGCTCTTACTGGCATTCGGCCTGGGGCTATTCATTTTCCTTATCTATAAAAAGACATATTCAGGCGTTATGTATTCTTCTAGTTTCGGCGTAACGCTGGTTGCGCTTACCATGATCACGACACTGGTCATACTTGCGGTCACTTCCAATGTGGTGCTCTCCCTTGGTATGGTAGGTGCCCTTTCCATAGTGCGTTTCAGAACGGCTATAAAAGAGCCCCTGGACATAGCCTTTCTTTTCTGGGCAATAGCGGCCGGCATAGTGCTGGCGGCCGGCATGATACCCCTTGCGGTATTCGGCAGCGTATTTATAGGCATTATCCTACTTATATTCGCAAACAGGAAGGAGAGTGTAAATCCCTATATAGTCGTGGTACACTGTAACGGGCATGAAAGTGAGAAAAAGGCAGTGGACTATCTCTCAAAGGAGACAAAGCGGGTGGTGGTTAAGAGTAAGACCGTTTCAAAAGGTAGCGTGGAACTCACAACAGAGGTCAGGCTTAAGGATGAGAATACTGATTTCGTGAATGCCCTATCAGATATGGACGGCGTGGCCGATGCGGTGCTTGTGAGCTATAATGGGGATTACATGGGGTAAAACGTCCGGTGGACTTTTTACGGCCGCATTTTAACTGGCTGGGCCTGTCAGTGGCCTGGGCAAAGAAATGTCAGATATTGCAAAATGTCATCGCAATAGAGGGGAAAACTATGTCTACACATAGGCTGATCGACAAAATCTGCATAATTATTACTGTATGCAGCATACTCATTACCATTATATTCATGCACGGGCAGAGCTTCGGCATGGAAGTGGTGGTAGACGAGGATGCTGAGATAAATTCGGATTCGGAGTGGTTCACGAATAATGACCAGAAAGGGAACTGGGAATCGGAGCAGACTACTGATATAGTGCTGTCAGATTCGGGAATATCTATAGACGGCGGCGGAGCCTATACAGCTGGGAGCGACGTCTATATTACTAATGGCGGCTATTATGAGATTTCAGGCGCATTAAATAATGGGCGGATAATAGTGAACGCTTACGATTCCTCCAAGGTCTGGATACGCTTAAACAATGCAGGGCTGAAGTGTGAAAGCGATGCCTGCATAAGGGTGGAGAGCGCAGACAAGGTCTTCCTTACACTGGCGGAAGGATCAGTAAACAGCCTTGTGAGCGGGGGGCAGTATTCAGATGAGGCGGTGTCCGACAGTACTGGGGGTGTTATCTATGCCCATGACGACCTCACGATAAACGGCAGCGGGAGCCTTACGATAGAGGCGGGTTATAAGCATGGCATAGAGGCCAATGACGACCTTGTTATCACGGGAGGAAATATAAGTATAGAAGCAGAGGGCGACGGCATACATGTGAATGACAGCTTCAGGCTTAAGGAGGCCAGCCTTATTATCAAGTCCGGTGACGAGGGGATAGCTGTATGCAAAGAGGGCGGCTATTTCTATCAGGAGTCCGGAAAGATAGATATTGAATGTGAGGACGACGGCATAAATGCGGCGGGGGATTTTACATTCGCAGGCGGAGAGCTTAATATTTCGGCAAAAGACGACGGCATACATTCAGACACGGCAGTCAGTATTTCCGGCGGTACTATAAAGCTTTCAGAATGTTATGAGGGCATAGAAGCCCTTACCATAGATATTTCAGGGGGAGACATCACCATCTATCCCAGTGACGACGGGCTAAACGCCAACGGCGGCAGCGCTGATATGTTCGGCGGCCCTGGGGGCGGCATGGGCGGCCCTATGATGGGTAATAATAATAGAGACAGCCTGTCAGGCAATGGCCTGCAGGATGACAGGATGCAGGAAGCGGGGCCTGCCACAGGGGATAATAATGCTGACAATGGCGGCAGGGGAGCCGAAAATGAAAATGCGGCAGAGGATAGCAGTGACGAGGAGACCTGGATACATATTAGCGGCGGAAGCCTGACCATTATAAATGAAAATGCCCGCGATGCGGACGGCCTGGACTCCAATGGGGACATAGTGATAAGCGGAGGCACTGTGAGGGTCAGCCTTTCAGGCGACGGATCCAATAATTCCATAGACTACGGCAGCGAGAGCGGCGGTAAGGCAATAATAAATGGAGGAACCCTGATAGGCGGGGGCGGCGGCGCCATGCTGGAATCCATGGACAGTTCATCTATTCAGGCATCGCTGATATATGTTTTTTCAGAGACAGTGGAGGCCGGCACGGAGGTCACATTGAAAGATGATGAAGGACAGGTATTATTAAATTATGTAATGCCCTGCAGTTTTTCAGCTCTGACACTAAGCAGCCCCGAAATGGCTGCCGGAGAGACTTATTATCTGGAATATGGCAGCGAGACGGTAGAAATAGTAATGGAAGAAGCCCAGACTATGGCGGGAAATGTGCAGAACGGCGGTATGGGCGGACATGGGGGCTTTGGCAGGATGGGAGGCCGCGGCCTATCGGAAAATGGTCTTAGGAGGAATGGCCTCTCGGAGAATGGAATGGGAGATTTTGGCGGCATGGGCGGCTTTCCGCCCGGCATGGGAAAAGATCCCACTAATATGGATGAAGGGACAAATGACGCTGATGCAGAAAGCACAGATGGGAACCCTGTAGTCTCACCTGAAATCTGGGGACTCATCACAGTATCCATATTATTGCTCTGTACAGCTGTGCTGATGGTGGGCAGATATAAAAGAAAATAACAGTAGGGGGTACTTTTTATGCCTAATGAAAAGGCAGGAAGAAATAGGACTATAGATACTCCTGTTTCTGAAGGCGCGGCATATTTAGAGCACTGCATTAAAATCGAAGAGCCTATATTGGACCTGGGGGATATCTTGGATAAGACCGTGCTGGGCGATGCCTTTGAAGTATTAAAACATCTGCCGGAGGAAAGCGTGGACCTCGTAATAGCGGACCCGCCCTACAATCTCACGAAGTCTTTCAATGGGAAAGACTTTAAGAAGATGAAGGGAAGTGATTACGAGGAGTATACAAGGAAGTGGATTTCGCTGGTTTCGCCTCTATTAAAGCCTGATGCTTCCATTTATGTCTGCTGTGACTGGGAGAGCAGCTTAATAATTGGAAAGGTGCTGAAAGATAGCTTTAAGGTGAGAAACCGCATTACCTGGCAGCGGGAGAAGGGCAGGGGGGCGAAGGCCAACTGGAAGAATTCCATGGAAGACATCTGGTTTGCGACGAAGGGCGATAAATATACATTTAATCTGGAAGCAGTCAAAATACGGAAAAAGGTGATAGCCCCCTACAGGGTGGATGGTGTGCCCAAGGACTGGGAAGAGACGGAAAAAGGCAACTTTCGGGATACCTGCCCTTCGAACTTCTGGGACGACATAAGCATACCTTTCTGGTCCATGTCTGAAAATACGGCCCATCCCACGCAAAAACCTGAAAAACTGATGGCTAAGATAATACTGGCGAGCTCCAATACCGGCGATGTGGTTTTTGACCCTTTCCTTGGTTCAGGCACCACTAGTGTGGCGGCAAAGAAGCTTGGGCGGCATTATCTGGGAATAGAAAAGGAGGAGCAATACTGCCTCTGGGCTGAGGAGCGCCTTAAAATGGCGGAAAAAGATAAAAGCATACAGGGCTATGTGGATGGGGTTTTCTGGGAGAGGAATGTGCTTAGGAAACCTTTAGCGAATTAACTTGTACATTATGCGCTGTATTTTTATCCGAGAGAGCTGTTCAAAAATCAGGCGCATATGGGGGCGGCCCATAAATGGGCTATGTAACTGCTTACATAGGAGAATAGAGAGAAGAATTAAACAAAGAGGAACAGAAAGGAGCGCCAGCGCAGGAAGGCGAAGCAGCAGCTTATGAATGAGGTCTACGGCCATAAGGACGGAGCGGAGGAGCCGGAGGCCATGACAAAAGAACAGTGATGAGGAGAGGGGGGCTTAAGTGCCCCCCTTTTCCCCTTGATTTACTGATAGGACTCTTTATCAATAAAAAGTAGCTCCAGCCTTTCCTTTTCTTCCAGCCTGCGGTCCTCGTATTTTTTCTGCAGCCTTTTTCTCTCTGTTTTTTTCTCCTGAGCCCTGCGGTTGAGCTTAGCCCTTAGCCTCTCCTGTGAGCGGCGTCGTTCCTCTAGGACATCGGTTCCGGTCTTTCTGGATATGGCGTAGCCCATGGTTACAGGATCTGGGGCATTTTCAGTCGAGTTTGCCGCTGACGGGGAGGCTGTCTTTTTTATATCTCCTGTTGCAAGGTCTATATGCTGCACAAGGCCGGCCCCGCCGCTTTCCTTTAAGAAAAAGCCTGTGGAGCGGAGCTGCCCGTTCAGTTGTCCGGCGGCGCCATAAAGAGAGAAATCAGTTGCCTGTTCTCCTAAGTATATGGCTCCCACATCTGCTTTTTTGAGGTCTAAGAGCTCATCAGTTCCGTCCTCATTTTTATACCAGACTTTCAGCTTATTGTATATATCGTCATTCTCGTCTATCCAGCCGTTGCCGTCGCTGTCATATTTCCTGAGGTCTCCGAAACCGTCCCCGCTCTTTACTCCGAATAATTCGGAGCCGTCATTTATCTTTCCGTCCCCGTTTTTGTCAAGGGCCAGAAAACCGCTGCCTGCCCCCAATGTGGAGATTTCTTCCTCGTTGCCGTCACAATCCAGGTCAAAGAAGAATTTCTGGTCTGAGAGATTGGGTAGGAGAGTGCCGGTGTGAATGACAAGAGGGTCTGTAAGCGCGGCTGCGACGAGAGGCGGCTGGACATTGGCATATTCCATGAGCTCCCTGGACATAGCGAGCCCTAAGCTGAAATCTATCTCCCGCCCGTCCTCTGTGCGCACCTTTCCCTCTGCTGAGAATTCGGTAGCTTCCTTTTCATAATAGCTGACTTCCGTCCAGGAGTTCATACCGGCATTTATGGTTGGCGCAGATAGGCTGCCATAAGAACTATTGCTCCACATTCCGCCGAAAAGCCCTAAGCGGCCCAAGCGCCTGAATATCAGTTCCAGCAGCACATCCCTGAATTCAGTGCCCTCCTTAAAAATATTAGATACTGTAGATATTTCCTCCACGTTTCGGGAATTTTCGCCCTTTTTCTGATATGTAGCCTGGAAAAAGGACATATCCAGGTTATTTTCCATGGTGAAGCTGTCTTCCATGGAACTGCCTTTCTTGGAACTGCCGTCTTTCCCGTTGGCGGAGAAAAGGCCACCTGAAGATTTGAGGCCCTTCCTTCCGTAGCGCTGGTATTCGTTGGACGCTGCCATAGATACATTACTTTCTGCGATTTTCAATTCTGACCTCCTTAATGTGCCCAACCTTAGCTATCACCGATGAGCACCGTACACCGACTGGAATTTTTTCTTTAAAAGCCGTAAAAATCGGTGTATAATCAAGGATAGTAGTTTCTTAAGATTAAGGAGCTTCTTAAGAAAGCTACTATCCATGCCAGACAGGCCGCCGCTTGCGATGAAGGGCCTGTCACACAACAAAAGGGCGCATGATCCTAAGGGGCTCAATCCTTTGAAATCACACGCCTTCCTTGACGCTCAGGGCGGGGCCTTACGCAGCTCTAATCCGGAAAAGAAGCGATGGTCCTGTCCTGACAAGGTATATATCGGTCTAAAGTGGGGGAAAATTTAGATTTTGGCAGTTAATCTTCTTCGATCACTCTTATTTCCAGATAGTCAAAGGGAATATCTTCCATGAAGCTGTCTCTTGTGAACCTTGTGCGCGACCGCCTCTTAAAGTCCCTTACATTGCCATCAAGCCATATAGGGACACTCAGGTCCAGGGACATGCAGGCCTTTTCTAAGGCATTAAGAATCTTATGTGTCCTGCTGTCTTCCTCAAAATCTTCTATCAGGAGATCTTTTTCCATACGTCCTTTTTTCCAGGTCTGAAAACTTATACGCATATTGATCCTCTTATCAAAGTGGCTAGTAGATCATTTCCTCATAATTGAGACGCATGAAGGCTATTCTCTTTTCGACAGCATGGGGCACGATCTGTCAAAATAGACAGTATTAAAGATGCTTGTTTTTACATGTCCTATGCGGCATTTTTATTTTGCCATCAATGATTTCCAAAAATATGCAGAAATGAGCTTATGGATCTCGCTTTCTCTTTTATAGCCCCTTCATTTTCCTTTAGGTAGGCCGCCATCTGCTTAAGCTCGTCAGGCTTAAAGCCCTGGTTCATCATTACCTTGGCGGGCGGCAGGCGCATTTCCGTATAGTCCGTGCCGCCCTTGGCATTTTTCCTCTCAAAGCGCACACATACATAGTCCTTGCCGTTCCTGTCCTTCAGGATGCCGGTATGGGTCATATTAAGTATTCCGTTTTCGGTAGGTCTATTATCCATATATAGTTTATGATCGTTTCTGCCGTCCCTGCTTTAAGAACAGGCGGGCACGAGGATTATAACACAGAACTCAAAGAAAAGGAAAGAAAAGGGAAATCACGAAATATTATACTTTATGTTTACCAAAAAATGTGGTATAAGTATAGTTCGTGCGATCATGATGAGTATAAGAACCTGCACAAAAAGCTTAAGGAGAATTGAGATGGATATAAGACATATTGGAAAAGTAACAGCAGTGGCCGTATCGGCCGCATTATTATTCTGCGGCTGCGGAAATGGCGGCGGAGGGGCGGCTTCTAACAGTTTAGAGGGTACTGACCTGACCCCCTACATAACCCTGGGCGACTATAAGGGCCTCACAGTCCACATGGAAGATGCAACGGTCAGCGCTGATGATGTGGAAAAGGAGATAAGCGCCTCCCTCCAGTATAAGAAGACTCAGGAAACGGTGACGGACAGGCCCGTGGAAGAGGGAGATACAGTAAATATAGACTTTGTGGGCTATAAGGACGGAGTCGCTTTTGAGGGCGGAACCGGCTATGGCTACGACCTGGACATAGGCAGCGGCACCTTCATACCGGGCTTTGAAGAGGGCCTGATAGGCGCTTCCATAGGCGATACGGTATCCGTAAATGTGGTTTTTCCGGATAATTATCAGGAAGAGAGCCTCGCTGGGCAGCCGGCAGTCTTTGATGTGACCATACATGGCATTTCTTCCAATTCAATACCTGAGCTGGACGACAGCCTTGCAAAGGAGCTGGATCCGGAAATTGCCACGGCAGAGGAGTATAGGGCAAAGGTTGAGAAGGAATTAAAGGAAAATAAGGAAGAGTCTGCGGAGACTGAAGCCTATGAGGAGCTTTTGCAGCAGGTTGAGGATAATTCTACCATTGTCGAGGGGGATAAGCTTCCAAAGTGGCTTGTGGAGCAGGATGCCGCCGATCAGAAAAAGAGCCTGGAAGCGAGCCTCATTTCCTACGGGATGGATCTGAACACTTACCTATCCCAGCAGGGCATGACGGAAGAGGAATTTGACGAGCAGCTAAAGGAATATGCGGAAATGCTCGCAAGGACGCAGATACTCGTGCAGGCCTTGGCCAATGCGGAGAATATAAGCATTTCAGATGAGGATCTGAAAAAAGCTTATGATGAGGAAGCGGGTAATTACGGCTATGAGAACGGAGAAGCCTTCCATAAATATTTACAGGAAGATGGCAGGGAGAGTTCCTTCAAAGGAATGCTCCTAGCGAGGAGGGTGGAGGAAATGCTCTTAAAAAATGCAAATGTGGTGACGGATTAAGCTATTACAGAAAGTTATCATAATATGAGGAGGAGAATATGGAGAAACTTGTAGAGATAAGGGATCTATTCAGGAAGACGGACGACTATATAGATAAAGAGATAAGCGTAGGGGGGTGGGTTCGGAGCAACAGGGACTCCAAGGCCTTCGGTTTCCTCGTTGTGAGCGACGGCACCTTTTTTGAGACGCTGCAGATAGTCTACCACGATAGCCTTGAGAATTTTGCGGATATCGCAAAGCTCAATGTGGGTGCGGCAATAATAGCTAAGGGTACTTTTGTCGCAACGCCTGACGCAAAGCAGCCCTTTGAGCTGCAGGCTACGGAGGTAAAGGTGGAAGGTGCATCGGCGCCTGAGTACCCTCTGCAGAAAAAACGCCACAGCCTTGAATTCCTCCGCACCATTCCCCATCTCAGGCCGAGGACAAATACCTTTCAGGCGACCTACAGGGTGAGATCCCTCCTCGCCTATGCCATACACCGCTTTTTTCAGGAGAGGGACTTTATCTATGTGCATACGCCTATAATCACAGGCTCTGACACAGAGGGCGCGGGGGAGATGTTCCAGGTGACGACACTTCCCTTAAATAGCGTTCCCAGGCAGGAGAACGGGGAAGTGGACTTCAGTGAGGACTTTTTTGGGAAACCCACAAATCTCACTGTGTCAGGACAGCTAAACGGGGAGACCTTTGCACAGGCTTTTAAGAAAATATATACCTTTGGCCCCACCTTCAGGGCGGAGAACTCCAATACCACCCGCCATGCGGCCGAATTCTGGATGATAGAGCCGGAGATCGCCTTTGCGGATTTAGAGGACAATATGGAGCTGGCAGAGGATATGCTTAAGTACATCATAAGTTTTGTACTGGAAAAAGCCCCGGAGGAGATGGAGTTTTTCAATAAATTCATAGATAAGGGCCTCTTGGACCGCCTGCGCCACGTGCTGGATTCCGAATTCGGGCGGGTGAGCTATACAGAGGCCGTGGAGATACTGGAAAAGCACAATGACGAATTCGAGTACAAGGTGTCCTGGGGGTGCGACCTGCAGACTGAGCACGAGCGTTACCTTACGGAGAAACTGTACAAGAGGCCGCTCTTTATCATAGATTATCCGAAGGAAATCAAGGCTTTCTATATGAAGGAGAACCCGGACGGAAAGACTGTGGCGGCCATGGACTGCCTTGTGCCCGGTATAGGGGAGATAATAGGCGGCTCCCAGAGGGAGGAGGACTATGGGAAGCTGAGAAAAAGGATAGAGGAACTTGGGATGAAGGAAGAATTGTATGACTTTTATCTGGACCTCCGTAAATATGGAACTACCAGGCATTCAGGCTTCGGACTGGGCTTTGAGAGGGCTGTCATGTACATTACCGGTATGGAAAATATAAGGGATGTGCTGCCTTTTCCCAGAACCGTGGGGAATTGCGAGCTATAGGAGCGGTTTACTTATAATTCCTCCTAGATATGCAGGGGGAAACGAGGGAACGCTCAGGGGGATTACGAAAGACAGGCTGTTGGGGGGCTTAAAGGAGAGATGCAAAGGAAAGCTTGGGGGATTTTTTTCCCCGGAAGATGCGGGGCAAATAATAATAAAGGGTATATGCGGCGCATTTTCTGCGCGCTGCTCGCAGTATCGCTAAGCTTTGGGATGACTGTCAGTGCCTTTGCCGAAAAGAGCAGGTCTGAGATCCAGAAGGAGCAGGAGAGTTCCAAAAAGAAGCTCAATGAGGCAGAGGGTGAGGCTGATTCCATAGAGGAGGACAAGAAGGAGGCCGAGGCACGTGAGGCAGAGGCACAGGCCCAGCTTGTCCAGGTCCTCTCCTCCGTAGAGATCATAGAGGGCGAGATAGATTTTAAGTCAGGGCAGATTGACGAGACCGAGAAGGAATACGAGGATGTAAAGAAGAAAGAGGCGAGCCAGTATGAGGCCATGAAGAAGCGCATACGCTACCTCTATGAGCACGGCGGGGCTACAAATCCTTATCTCCAGCTGTTTTCTGACCCTGAGCACTTTGCCGATGCGCTGAATAGGGCTGACTATACTGAGGAAGTCTACCGCTATGATCAAAAGCTACTGCAGGAATACAAAAAGACCAAGGAAGAAGTGAAGGCCACGGAGGAGAGGCTGGAGAATGAGCTGGATGAGCTGAATGAGATCAGGGCGACATACGAGGAACAGTCCGATGAACTCAGAAAGACCATAGATGAGCAGAGGCAGACTGTAGAGGATTTCGACTCGAAACTTAAGAGCGCAAGGGCTGAGGCCGAGAATTACAGGAAAGAAATAGCGGCACAGAATGAGGAGATAAAGGCCATAGCCGCCGCAGAGAAAAAGGCCTTAGAGGAAAAGAACAGAAAAGAGGCTGAAGAACTCGCCAGAAAGAAGGCTGAGGCCGAGGCTAAGAAGAAGGCCCAGGAGGAGGCCGCAAGGGAAGCTGAGAAAGCTGCCAAGGAAGCGGAGGAAAAGAAAAAACAGGAGGAGCAGAGGCAGAAGGAAGAGGCTGAGAAGCAGAAAGAGGCTCAGGAAAAGGCGGAGGAAAAGGCGGAGGAAGAGGCATCTGACTATTCAGAAGGGGAGTCTCAGGAGGGGACTTATGATGAGCCTGCCGAAGAGGGGGGCGGCAGTTCCCAGGATTCCGCTTCCAGCGGCGGCAGTTCCGGCGGCGGTTCTGCCACGGGCAATGAGATAGCCGCATTTGCGCAGCAGTTCATAGGGAATCCGTACGTGCTGGGGGGGACCAGCCTGACAAATGGCTGTGACTGTTCCGGATTTACTTCTTCAGTCTATTCCCATTTTGGTTACAGCATCCCCCGTACTTCATGGGAGCAGCAGTCGGCAGGGCGGGCCGTGTCCTATTCCGAGGCGCAGCCAGGGGATTTATTCTGCTATGCGGGCCATGTGGGGCTATATATAGGAGGCGGCACCATAGTCCACGCCTCTACGCCGGAATCCGGCATTAAGCTCACACCGGCTACTTACAGGGATATTCTCACTATAAGAAGAATAGTGTCTTGACTTAAAGAAGATAAAGGTTTATAAAAGGGACTGGTGTATTTCGCATATTCACTTTTCATTAAATAATGGGAAAAGGACTGTAAAGTTTGAAAGAAATGCTTGACGGGCATTTCTCCTCTTGTGCCACAGAAGCGTGGCAGAAAGAAGTAAGAATGAAGATAGAAAAAGTTAATGAACGCCAGATCCGCTGTACACTTACAAAGGCAGACCTTACAGAGAGGGAGCTAAAGCTAAGTGAGCTGGCCTATGGGACGGAAAAGGCCAAAAATCTCTTTAGGGACATGATACAGCAGGCATCCTGGGAGTTCGGATTCGAGGCCGAGGACATTCCGCTCATGATAGAGGCCATACCGCTTTCGGGAGAGGCCATAGTGCTCATTATCACAAAGGTAGAGGATCCGGAGGAACTGGATACCAGATTTTCCAAGTTTGCCCCGTCTGTGCAGGGGGATGTCGCCACCGCTGGTGAGAAAAAGAATTCAGGCGCTGATGACGTGCTGGATATATTCAAGAAGCTAAAGGACAAGATATTGAACGAACAGGCAAATTTGGATGCCCCTGCGGAGAATGCGGGGACTGCCCTGCAGGTGCCGGCGGTGGAGCAGGCATCGGGACAGAACGTGGAGATATCTGTGCCGGTGGAGGTGATAAAGCTCTATTCCTTCGACGACATGGAGGGGGTCATACGGCTTGCACACGCCTTGGACGGCTTTTATATGGGGGACAGCAGCCTTTACAAGGATACGGTGGACGGGCGGTATTACCTCTTTGTGAAGCAGTCTGAACATTCTCCTGAAGACTTCAACAAGGTTTGCAATATTATCACTGAATACGCATACCCGGAGGATTATTCAGCTTATGCAGATGCCTATTTTGATGAGCATGGCGTTCCGGTTATCATGGGTGCGGCCTTAAGGCAGCTCTCAGAGCTGTAGTCTTTTCTCTATGAGAGTGCGGGACACGATGAGGGCGCATATAGAGATATGTAAGCGAATCGTGTTCCGTGTTATAGAAAGAAAAGACAGGCAGAATGACTATGTTAATTATCATACAGATTTTTACCATAGCTATCGTAAACTCAAGTCCCGCACTGGTTCAAGTGGTGGGACTGATTTTTTAATAGGAGCTTCAATTAAATGCACAGTATATAGTCAGATATACAGATAGCCACATACTAGAGGAGGACTTAAAATATGCCATTGGTCAAAGAAATTGAAAAAGAAGAAAGATATACGGCGGAAGACTATTTTGCGCTTCCTGAGAATGCCCACACAGAGCTTATAGACGGGAAATTTTATAAGCTCTACGATATGGCATCGCCGTCATTCAATCACCAGAAACTCCTGATTGAATTGAGCGTGGGGATAAGTAACTACATTAAGGCGCATAATGGTAAATGCGAGGTATTGCCTGCGCCATTTATGGTACAGTTGAAAAAGGAAGAGGACAACTATGTGGAGCCTGACATCAGCGTGATCTGCGACAGGGAAAAGCTGACTGAGAAAGGCTGCATAGGTGCCCCGGACTGGATCATAGAGATAGCTTTCCCTTCAAATTCAGAGCATGACTATATGCGAAAACTCAGCCTCTATGTGGATGCCGGGGTGAGGGAGTACTGGATAGTGGATCCGGAGTGCCGGAGGATCATTGTATATACCATGGCCAAGGAGGTATTTGCGCTGTACGGTTTTGAGGATAAGATACCCGTGGGAATTTTTGAGGATTATGCCATAGATTTTGCAGAGATCAGCAGTGGGCTTTTATGATTTAAGGCAGGAATGCTTAACTAGGGGGGCTATAGCCTAGCCCCTTCAGGTTGAAAATATAGCACTTTAGGTCTATAATCTGTCGGTATGCTTGAAGGAAAATGCATCTTGCCCCGTATATGGGGCAGAAAGGGAGGAGATTATGAGGAAGAATTCTTTACTCAGAAAAGGCCTTGCGGTGGCCATGACTGCCTGCATGGCACTGGGGCTTACGGCCTGCGGAGGTTCGGGAAGCGCAGCGGGCGGAGCCGCTCAGGACAGCGG
>JAGBNO010000114.1 GCA_017634355.1 Lachnospiraceae bacterium | reverse complement strand
CAACCCCGGTATTTCAGTTTCGAGGGTTGGCGGAAATGCCCAGATAAAAGCCATGAAAAAGGTCGCCGGCACACTTAAGCTGGTGTATTCACAGTACCGCGAATTACAGAGTTTTGCCCAGTTTGGGTCAGACCTGGATGAGGATACAAAGTCCCGTCTTGCCCAGGGTGAACGTATAGTCGAGGTCTTAAAGCAGGACCGCAGCGCACCTGTGCCTGTGGAAAAGCAGGTCGCCATACTCTATGCTGTTGTCAATAATATACTGTCTGCCATTGAGCCGTCAGATGTTTCCAAATATGAGGCAGGCCTGTATGATTGCCTGGATAAAGACCCCGATGGCATATCCGCAATGCAGATCATAAAAGACACCGGAACTCTTTCGGAGGAAGCAGAGAGTAAGCTTAAGTCTGTTCTTAGCGCTTACACTGATAACTTCTTAAAAGGCAAAGCCTGATTATATTTTTATTATGAATAGTATTTGTTTCAGACTAAGGAGGAATTCATGGCTGCAAATATGAAAGCTGTTAAGCTCAGGATACGCAGTGTCCAGAGCACAATGCAGATCACAAAAGCCATGCAGCTTGTGGCGGCCTCGAAATTAAGGAAAGCAAAAGAAAAAGCCGATTCCAGTAAGCCTTATCTAAATATACTTCAGTCCACCCTTATAGATATAGCTGAGGGGAATACAGATTTTCAGTCATGTTTTACAAAGATAGGAAAATCTGATAAATGGTTATTTATTGTAGTAGCCGGTGACAGGGGATTAGCTGGAGGCTATAATTCCAATCTTTTGAAATTTGCCGAGGAAGAAATAAAGGGTAAGGATGTTTCAGTGCTCCCCATAGGGAAAAAATCTGTTGAATATTTCAAAAGAAAGAATGTCCCTATTTTTACCGATGAATATGCGGAAGTAGCAAAGATCAATATTTCTGACTGTTTCGGTATAAGTAAATTAATCTGTGATGCTTATAGGGCTGGTGAGTTTGGACATGTTTTTCTCTGTTATACAAACTTTGTGTCCATGCTCTCCCAGGTTCCGGAATCCTGCTCCATCTTACCGCTTTCTGATTTCGATGTTACTGACTCAGATAGCGAAGAAGAGGGAAAAAGCAGAAATCTTATTCTCTACGAGCCTGATAGCGAAGCTGTCTTCAATTTTATAGTACCGGAGTACCTTGCAGGTATATTATATACTAGTATCAATATATCTGTAGCCAGTGAGCTTGCCGCCAGGAGAACTGCCATGGAGGCGGCAACGGATAATGCCGGAGAGATGATAGAAACCTTAAGCCTCTATTATAATAGGGCGCGTCAGGCCAGCATTACCCAGGAAATTACTGAAATCGTTGCAGGTGCAGAAGCATAAATAGTTGTCAATTATATTTAATAAGGAGTTCTCTGATATGAGTGAAAAACATGTAGGAAAGGTAATACAGGTTACGGGTCCGGTTTTGGATATCCGCTTTTCAGAAGGAGAACTTCCAAATCTGAACAACGCCATACATATAAATGTACAGGATCGCTTATTAACTGCAGAAGTTGCCCAGCAGATAGGTGATGATGTGGTAAGGTGCATAGCCATGAGCTCTACAGATGGCCTTGTGCGCGGAGTAGAGGCAGTAGATACCGGAGGCCCCATAACCGTGCCTGTCGGTGATGCCTGCCTTGGCCGTATATTTAATCTTCTCGGTGAGCCTGTGGACAATGGCGCCGCTCCCGATAGCGCAGAGCGTTGGCCTATACACAGGCCCGCCCCTACCTTTGAGGAGCAGGTTCCCGCAACGGAAATTTTTGAAACCGGTATTAAAGTCGTTGACTTGATCTGCCCATACGCAAAGGGTGGAAAGATCGGACTTTTTGGCGGTGCCGGAGTCGGCAAGACCGTCCTTATCATGGAGCTTATCAATAACGTGGCAAAAGCCCACGGCGGTATCTCTGTTTTTACCGGCGTTGGCGAGCGTACCCGTGAAGGCAACGATCTCTACGGTGAAATGAAGGAAAGCGGCGTTCTCGATAAAACCGCCTTGGTATACGGACAGATGAATGAGCCTCCGGGAGCCCGTATGAGGGTTGGCCTTTCAGGGCTTACCATGGCTGAATACTTCAGGGATGTCAAGAATCAGGATGTTCTGCTTTTCATAGATAATATTTTCCGTTTTACCCAGGCCGGTTCTGAGGTGTCAGCTCTCTTAGGCCGTATGCCGTCGGCCGTTGGTTACCAGCCTACATTGGCTACTGAGATGGGCGCCCTTCAGGAACGCATAACATCAACTAAAAAGGGCTCCATTACTTCTATACAGGCTGTGTATGTACCTGCTGACGACCTTACTGACCCTGCGCCAGCTACAACCTTTACCCATTTGGATGCCACTACTACCCTAAGCCGTGAGATTGCCTCCAGAGGCATTTATCCCGCCGTGGATCCGCTGGATTCAACAAGCCGTATTCTCTCTCCTGCCATAGTAGGAAAAGAACATTACGAAGTTGCCAAGGGAGTACAGCAGGTTCTTCAGAGATATAGGGAACTACAGGATATAATCGCCATAATGGGTATGGACGAGCTTTCAGATGAGGATAAGCAGTCAGTTTACAGGGCCCGTAAGATACAGAACTTCCTTTCCCAGAGCTTCTCTGTTGCAGAGCAGTTCACCGGACTTCCTGGCAAATATGTATCTCTTAAAGAGACACTTCGCGGTTTCCGCATGATACTAAATGGTGAATGTGACGACCTGCCTGAAAGCGCTTTCCTCTTAGTTGGTACTATAGACGAAGTATTTGAAAAAGCCAAGGGGCTGGCAAAGAATTAACTATACAGATTTTTTAAGGAGATTGTGCTTATGTCCAGCTTTCATCTACAAGTCGTCACTATGGACGGTTTGGCCTATGATGGTGAGGCACAAAAGATAATGCTTCGTACTGTAGACGGAGATGTAGCTATACTTGCGAGGCATATAAATTACTGCACTGCTATTGGTATGGGTACTGCCCATATTTTAATGGAGGATGGCAAAGAGAGAAAAGCCGCTTGTATAGGAGGTATGCTCTCTGTTATGGATAATGTCTGCCGTGTTATTCCTACTACTTGGGAATGGCAGGAAGATATTGATGTTTCCCGCGCTGAAGCCGCCAAAAAGAAGGCTGAAGAACGCTTAAAAGATACCACTCTTTCTCCTGCTGCTATAGCTAGGGCTGAAGCAAAGCTTTATCGTGCGCTTGTGCGTATCGGCACAGCACAGAAGTAGATGGAGAGATCTTATCCTTCTTTATATAGGCAGCGCATAATTCCTAAGGAATGTGTTGCCCTTAAGGACGATAGAATCATTTATTTAGATCAGAAGATTATCGTTACTTCTTGGAATACATTAAAACCTAAACTTGCTTTTGATCATGGTAATTCATGCTACTTTTTAGAAGACTGCTATAAGGTCAGTAATTTTTTACTGCCTGATGGCAGTCTTCTTTATTGGTACTGTGACATTATTGATTACACCTACGATACAGATAAGAATTCTTATACCTTCAGGGATTTATTAGCTGATGTCATAGTATATCCGGACGGATTTGTAAAGGTCATGGACCTGGATGAGTTTGAAGAAGCCCTGGAGGCTGAACTTCTCACCGGTAGCGATGTAAAGCTAGCCCTCAGGGCACTTTCTAAACTTCTTAATCTTATTTATGAAGGCCGTTTCTCAGAACTCACTAAAGAAATCACCGGCCGGGTCTCATAAATGTAATACCCTTTCCTTTATCTCCTGCGTCCTCCCCTGATTCCAGTAATTTGTGCCTATGTATCCGCAAGTGCGCCTTGCCACATTCATCTTATTCTGATCCCTATTCCCACAGTTAGGACATTCCCATACAAGCTTTCCGTGTTCGTCGCTGACGACCTGTATCTCCCCGTCAAAACCACAGACCTGGCAATAGTCACTCTTGGTATTCAGCTCAGCATACATGATATTATCATAGATGAAACGCATTACTGAAAGTACCGCTTCGATATTATCGGTCATTTTCGGAACTTCTACATAACTTATAGCGCCGCCCGGAGAAAGCTTTTGGAAGTCAGATTCAAATTTTAGCTTAGTAAATGCGTCTATATGTTCCCTTACATTTACATGATAGCTATTCGTAATATAATTATGATCCGTGACATCCTTAATTTTTCCAAATTTCTTCTGTAAAAGCCTGGCAAACTTATAAGTCGTGCTCTCTAAAGGCGTACCATAAACAGAATAGTCAATATTTTCATCAGCCTTCCACTCTGCGCAGCGATCATTCAATCTCTGCATAACTGCCAAGGCAAAAGGCTTAGCTTCAGGATCTGTATGGGACTTGCCTGTCATATATTTGCACATTTCATATAGGCCGGCATATCCTAAGGAAATAGTTGAATAGCCATTATATAATAGCCTGTCTATTTTTTCTCCTTTTTCCAGTCTGGCTATTGCGCCATACTGCCACAAAATGGGAGCAACATCGCTGGTAGTTCCAAGTAATCTCTCATGTCTGCACCTTAACGCTTTATGACATAAATCCAACCTTTCATCCAGTATCTTCCAGAATTTCTCCATGTCTTTTCCGGAAGAACAAGCCACATCAACAAGATTGATAGTAACTACTCCCTGATTGAATCTGCCATAATACTTATGTTTCTCGCCTTCTTTAGAAAATCTGTCAGGTGTCAGGAAGGACCTGCATCCCATACAGGGATAGACATCGCCTTTCTTATATTCCCTCATTTTCTTTGCTGAAATATAGTCCGGAACCATCCTTTTTGCAGTACATTTGGCAGAGAGCTCCGTGAGATAATAGTACTCAGAATCCTTAGTCATATTATCTTCATCCAGAACATAAATAAGCTTAGGAAAGGCAGGAGTTATATAAACACCCTTCTCATTCTTTACGCCCAGTATGCGCTGCTTCAGCATTTCTTCTATTATCATAGCCAGGTCTTTACGCACCTGGCCTTCAGGAACTTCATCCACATACATGAACACTGTGATGAAAGGCGCCTGTCCATTTGTGGTCATAAGCGTAGTGACCTGATACTGTATGGTCTGGACACCATGCTTTATCTCTTCCCTGGTTCTTCTTTCAGCTATGGCTCTGATCTTTTCCTCATCCTCATCCATGCCGTTTTCTCTGAATTCAGTTCTAACCTCTTCCAGATACTTTTCCCTGCTTATGTCTACAAAAGGCGCGAGATGGGCAAGAGTAATGCTCTGTCCGCCATATTGTGAGCTCGCTATCTGCGCTATGCACTGTGTAGCAATATTACAAGCTGTAAGGAAGCTCTTTGGCTTCTCTATCATAGTATCAGAAATGACAGTACCGTTCTGCAGCATATCCTCTAAATTGACCAGGCAGCAGTTGTACATGTGCTGAACATAATAGTCAGAATCGTGGAAATGAATTACGCCTGTTTTGTGAGCTTCCACTACATCCTGCGGCAAAAGTATACGGTTTGTCAGGTCCCTACTCACTTCACCTGCTACATAATCTCTCTGCACAGAGACAACCATGGGATTCTTATTAGAATTCTCTTCCTTTACCTCTTCATTATCATACTCCACAAGTGTAAGTATGCGATCGTCAGTGGTATTGCTCTTCCTTATAAGTTCCCTCTTATATCTATATACAGTATAAATAGTAGCTACACGGAAGGCTCCTTCCTGCTGTATAGCCTCTATAACATAATCCTGTATTTCTTCTACGCCTGCCTCGTGATCCAGCTCTTTAAGCTTTCTCAATACTTTTTCTTCAACGACTTTGATCTGGGATGGCAACAGGCGATATCTTTCCCTTACCTCATTATTAGCTTTTTCGACGGCGGCAATTATTTTCTCACCATCGTAATCTACCTCTTTCCCATTGCGCTTGATGATGTTCATAATCTATCCTCCCTATTAAACACTATATATAGTAGGATTAATTTGTGCATTAAGGACAAATTAATCACTATTAGAGAAAGAATACCAGACGCATGGGCGTCTGGTATTTGACCTCTATTTCTTGTGGCGTTTATTTAAGCAACCACTATATATAGTATAATAGAGCATAGTAATATATTTGGAAAGAGACAATATTACCAAAAATCATAGCCTATTTTCTCCAAATTCAAATTATTATAGGCTTGATATTTCCATTTCTGTACATCAAAGCTAAAAGAATCGTTTTCGTATCGCGCGTTATTCTAACTTGATCCTTTTGCTCAATTTCCTGAACTATTGAGATAACGCTCCTGCTCAGGAGTGAGGACATCGATCTTCTTGCCTAAGAACTCTAGTTTTTTCCTCGCTACGGCAATATCTACTTCCTCCGGCACATCTATTAGCTTCTCTTTTATCTCTGAGCTATGTTCAACAAGGTATTTTGCGGAAAGTGCCTGTATGGCAAAGGACATATCCATTATTTCAGCTGGATGCCCGTCCCCGCAGGCGAGGTTAACTAATCTTCCTTCACCTAGCACATATAGCCATTTACCTTCTTCGATTTTATAACCCATGATATTTTTACGCATCTCTGAAGTTTCAATAGCCTTTTCCTTTAGCCACGCTACATCAATTTCACAATCAAAATGACCTGCATTACAGAGTATGACGCCATCCTTCATTTCCAGGAAATCTTCTTCATCTATCACCTTGTCACAGCCGGTTACCGTTATAAAGAAATCGCCATATTTGGCGGCCTCTTTCATAGGCATAACATCGAATCCATCCATTACTGCTTCTATTGCCTTTACAGGATCAATTTCTGTCACAATTACCCTGGCTCCCAAGCCCTTGGCCCTCATAGCCGTTCCCTTGCCGCACCAGCCATAGCCTGCAACTACTACTATTTTCCCAGCAACAATCAAATTCGTGGTCCTGTTGATACCGTCCCAGACAGATTGCCCCGTGCCATATCTATTGTCAAAAAAATGCTTCATCTGGGCATTATTGACCCTTACCATAGGAAATAAAAGCTCATTTGCCCTATTCATTGCTTCCAGCCTGAGTATGCCTGTTGTTGTCTCTTCACAGCCTCCTATGACACGGGAAGCCAAATCCTTGAATTCCGTATGCATTGTATGCACAAGGTCTCCACCGTCGTCTATTATTATATCTGGCCCATTTTTAAGTACGGCCCTTATATGGCTTTCATATTCTTCCGCACTTGCATCATACCAAGCGTGAACCTCTAAGCCCTCTTTTACTAATGCGGCCGCTATATCGTCCTGAGTGGAGAGCGGATTAGAACCTGTTACATACATCTGCGCGCCACCGGCCGCAAGCGTAAGGCAAAGATAAGCAGTTTTAGCTTCAAGGTGTACAGACAGGGCAATTTTTTTCCCTGCAAAAGGCTTAGTTTCGGAAAATTCATTTTTCAGCATAGATAGCAGGGGGCAATTACGGCTCACCCACTCTATCTTTCTCTTGCCTGATTCCCACAGCGCAGCATCTCTTATCTCACTTGACATATAATCACCCCTGTTATGAATAACGTTTGTTTTGCTCCAATAGACACAGAAAGGACGGGTCTATTTAGGCCCGTCCTTGAATACACATAAAATATAAATTTAGAAACCTGCTAAATATTTGTCAACAACTTTCTGAAGCTCTGACCTTTCCGCCTGATTTGCAGCTACCTGTGCAAGAACACCATTCTCTCTAGCTGAGAATGCAGCCTGATATGCATTGTAGGCATCTAAGCCAGCCTGACTTTGAGCAGCTCCAGCTAAAAGCTGGGTCTGATAGAAATTAGCCAGATTCGCGGCACCTACCGCCGCTGCCGCCTGACCTGCTGTCCTCTCTACCTCGCCACGAGCCAGCTCGTTCTGATAAAATGCAGCAAGCTGAGCCTGATATGCCGCAAAAGCAGCTTTTCCCTGCTCTGTCTCTGCTACGCCCTGAGCTATCTGAGCCTGACGGAATGCTTCCAGAGCCTGCTGATAGCTAGCCATATCGGTTAGCTGTTGCGCCTGAGTGGCTACTGCAGAAGCAATATCTTCGGCCGGTCCTGCAAATACAGGCACCACAGATAATACCGAAACTGCAGCGCACACAAGCAGTGCCACAATTTTCTTTTTCATGATTAATCTCCCTCCATAAGTGCAGATGGAATACAACATCTTTATTCTAGCACCCTGCTAGATAAAGTTCAAGCACTTTTTGTTTCTGCACTTCCGCACGGATCCCCTTCCGTGCATTACTCTCCATTTTCAGTTTCTTTTATTAGAAAAGGATATTCCTTCCTCTGCTAATAACAAATTTATTTTAATAAGAACAATCGCATTCTATATATCTATAATCTCTATTATGCCGCACAGGCCCTGGCCATCTCAGCCACCTTAGCCCTCTGTGCATTTATGGCATCTTCCTGCGCCTTTACCGCAGCGGCAAGGTTCGCCATCCTGGCATCGTAAGAAGCAAGCGCAACAGAAGCTTCAGCCCTGGATGCCACACCCTTTGCAACCTCATTTGCCTGGAAGGCAGGAAGCTGTGCCTGATATACATTATAGTCTGCGGCAAGCTGTGCCCTCTGGACTACGCCCTTCGCAACTTCATTTGCCTGGAAGGCGGCAAGCTGCGCCTGGTATACATCATAATCTGCGGCAAGCTGTGCCCTCTGGACTATGCCCTTTGCAACCTCATTTGCCTGGAAGGCGGCAAGCTGTGCCTGATATACATCATAATCTGCCCTTAACTGTTTCCTCTGTGTGCAGCCCTTTACTACTTCACCAGCCTGGAAATTTACCAGACCATTCTGATAAGCTATATAATCAGCCGCGCGCTGTTCAGCAGCCGTTGCAGCCGCATCGAAATCCTGTGCAGGGCCAGCTAATACTGGAATTGCGAAAAGAACGGTAAGAGTGAGACATGCAAACATAGCAGCGATTAATTTCTTCATAATCATACCTCCATATATTGTGGTCTTCAATGACCAACTCAACAAGTTTATGTGAGTGTATCACTCTTTTTAATAAATATCAAGCCTATTTTTAAATTTTATGTGGATTTTTTATGTAAATTTTGATTTCACTGTAAAATATCAGTATTTAGTCAAATATTCCGGCAATCTTTTGTTTTTCGTTATCATCTTATGTAAATACATTATGATGATGTTTCCGTCTAGGCGGTCGCAGACAGATTGACTAATTCGGCGCAAATCCTCACCATCAGAGGCTTTGCGCCGAATCCATAAGACAAAATGCAATTAAAACGAAGCACTATATTAATTGTCTGCAGCTCCTGAAGCGACGGCTTCAAAGTTTGCTATATATTACCTACAAACACATACCTTAAGCTCTCTCTTGCGGTTTTTTCCATGAGCCTTAGCAATTCAATGGATGTAGATGGCTTTTTATACTTATACCTCGGAAAATAACGGGTCAGATGCAGGGGAATTTCCGGATCCAGATCAGATATCCAGCGTATCTCCCTCTTAAAATCATCAAGGGAATCGCTTATATCAGGCACTACGAGAGTAGTGAGCTCTATATGGGAGTCCCTATATGCCCTTTTTATAAAGGCTTTTACAGTATCTAGGTCTCCCCCCAGTTTCCTGTAGCCCTCATCTGTAAAGCATTTAAGGTCTATATTCATTGCGTCTATATATGGAAGGAGTTCTTCTAATATAGATATCTCTGCGCATCCATTTGTTACAAGGACATTTTTTAATCCCAGTTCGTGCGTTCTGCTGGCTGTATCCTTTACAAATTCATAGCCTACCAAAGGCTCATTGTAAGTAAAAGCGAGGCCTATGCTTCCATCTTCCTCTTTAGCCCGCACTGCTATCTCTGCAAGCTCAGCCGCCGTGAATTCTCTCTTACTTAGTAATACCTTCTCAGGCTCAGTCCCAGCCACATTGCCCTCATATATCCCGTCGCTCTGGGAGATTTCATAATTCTGGCAGAATTCACAGTAGAGATTACAGCCGAAGCTGCCTAGGGAGAGTATCATGCTTCCGGGATAAAATCTGTAAAGGGGCTTTTTTTCTATGGGGTCTAGTGCCAGGGAAGTCAAAATGCCATAGTTTCTGCACCTAATCTCCCCATCCACCATCGCTCTCGCATGACAAAGCCCTATGTCCCCTTCTCCCAGGCTGCAGCGGCGGGGGCATACCCCGCAGCTTTTTCTGACCTCAGAATCTTTTTTTGAGCCCTGAACATCCATAGCTATCATTCTAACGGCTAAAACCCTTAACGAGGCGTCCTGCCACCATTTCGTACTGCTGCTGCATCCCGCGCCAGGTCTTCAGCACATCTTCCGACCTCTCCTTCACAACCTTCATTATCTCATCATAGTGCTCTATAAAGGTGGCAACCACCTCCTTTGAAAACTTATTCTTTTTTACCTCGTCAGTAAGTATGGCTATGACCTTCTCTTTACTCTTTGGCGGCCTATATGGCCTGTCACAGGTTAGCCCTGTCACCGTATCTGCAACCATAAGTATCTTTTGCAGGATATTCATATCTTCATCCTTCAGGCCGTAGGGATACCCCGACCCATCAAGTCTTTCATGATTCGCCATGGCAATAGACAGCACCTTGCTATTCAGCCTGTCTTTCATGACGATTTCCAGGGATTCCACATGCTTTCTAAGAATTATCATTTCTTCCGGCATTAAGGCCCTGGGCGCATTTACTATTTCCTGAGGAACTATAAGCATGCCCACATCATGTATGAGACAGCCAAAATGCAGCATTGCAAGCTGTTCGCTGTCTATGCCGCCTAAGCGCAGGGCAATCTCCCTGGCCACATAGCCTGCTGTTACCGTATTTATGACATTGTATTCGTCCCTGAAGCCGGAGATATACATAAGCATCTCAATATATCTCTCCCTCTCCTTATCCGAGAACAAAATCCCTTCAAAGAGCTCATCCAGTTCATTTTCAAACTCGCCACTGTCAAATTTATCCCTGATATTATACTTGTCCATAGCGGCTTCCAGAATATCCAGGGTCTCTTTGGAATACTTGCTTCCTTCATACTTACGCAGATTCTTTACATCAAATTTTTTCCCCATGCTCTTTTGAAAGATATCAAAGCGTTCGGCGGCATTTAAATAATTTGATATGTTTTTCTCGTCAAAATCGACCTTCAAAAGCTGCTGATAATCTACATGGTTATACATTAATATCCGTGCCTTATCCTGAAAAGGGGACAGGTACTTCATGAAAAAGAAGCCATAGACAGAGTGCGGCATGGGGTCTGAAAGCTCAAACTCCAGCATTTCTTTACCCATCGCCACCTTGAATGCGCCTATATCGTGAAGCACGCCGAGAAAAGCCAGGTCTGCCATTTCAAAATCCTCATGCTCGCCCTTTACGCAGAGCATACGGTATAAAATATAGGCCACACGCCTCCCATGGTCCATAAGCCTTTTGTCTTCCAGCTTAAGAACGCTTATGATGAGCTTGCAGATGTCCTTACTTGAAATAATCTCATCAATCATTTTTCCTCTTTCTGCCGCGTTTTTTGCGGCACATGAGGAGAAATTGCGAAGGCAATTTCTCCGATATGATAAGAAACATTGGTGACGCTTGCGTCGCCAATGTTGAGTTTGAAAGAAATGCTATCAAGCATTTCTTTCAAACTTCATCTCCATCATGCCCTCTTTTATAATATTACAACCGTAATTAATTTATCAGTGCACCGAATAATTATTGAGGCTCTTCAGCATCTTTGACAAGCGGAAAGCTTATAGTAACCTTAAATAAATCGCCGTCCAGATATACATTAAAAGTTCCGCCCTGAATTTCCGTAAGATTCCTGGCTATGGAGAGCCCCAGCCCCGACCCTTCCGATGACCTGCTCACATCCCCCCGTATAAAGCGTTCCGTGAGTTCTTCTGCCTCTATATTTAATTGCTGGCGGGATATATTCTTCAGCGAAAAAACCGCATTGCCCTCATCTGCCTTTAAGTCGGCATATACCCTTGTACCGGGCATGGCATATTTGACCACATTCTGATAGATATTGTCCAGAACCCTAAATAGCCTTCTCCCGTCTGCCTCTATATATAATGTCTCCTCAGAGAGGCTGCTGCACAGAATGAGTCCTACATTCTGAAAGCTCTCAAAAAACTCGCCCTCAATCTGGGAGACAAACATGCAAAAGTCAAGCTTTTCCAGAGATATTTCTATATTCCCTGAAGATATGCGGGAAGCCTCTACCAAATCCTCTGTAAGCACTTTCAGCCTCTGTGTCTTTTTGTCCAGGATATCCACATATTCCTTAGCCTTGTCGGAAGAAATATCGGTCTGCTTTAGCAAATTCACATAGTTGACTATGGAAGTTAACGGCGTCTTAAGGTCATGCGAGACATTGGTAATAAGGTCAGCCTGCAGCTTTTCATTCCGTATAGAGGAACGCATGGCTTCCTTTAATCCTGCGCTCATGGCATTGACCGCAGCGCCCAAAGCCATATTTTCCGGATCCATGCCGCCTGTGTCCACAGTCACATCAGGATTGCCCTTGCTGATTTCCCTTATGCCCTTTAATATATTCTCCCTCTGTATCCTGCTGTATAATAAATATACCAGAAAAACAGCATCAAAAATAGCTGCGGCTATAAAATAACGGTTGTCAGTTTCTTCTGAGCCCCTGTAGATAAAAAAAGCATTTACAGCGACGAATAACAAATAGACAAGCAGCATGGAAGATATAGATAGTATCCTGCGCCCGCCTATTGTAAGGCCATGAGATATATAACGGCAGCAATTTATGAACCAGCAGAGCAGGCTCTCAGAATATAAAGTGCCTGCCTTTATGCGGCGTACCAGGCTTAAATATGCTGTGAGGAACAGCAGATTAATAAAAGCCACACCTATTCCCAGTAAGAAGAGGGCCATGACCATGTGATCTTTCAGGAGAGTTACCTGCCTTATCAAATAGTAACTGCCTGCTCCTAGCAGAAAAATAAAAAATACTATAAACGGCTCGGTCTTAATATGGTCTATCTCCATGAGGCCCATTTCCCCATCCCCGCCCCCCGATGCCACAGTGAGGCAGAGAAGCGCAATAATGGCAAAAACCGCCGTGAAGAAGGAAATGCCCAGAAGCGTATTGATCCTGGGAAGATAACGCCCGTATGCATCCCTTGCCGCCGCAAAAGAGTCCATAACCGGATATGATGTATCTACCCCAAATTCCAGATAATAATTTCCCTGAAAATCCCTTTCATAGTTCTGCAATAGTCCATATAAATAGGCATCTGTCACCCGCATATTGCTTTCATATTCCAGGCTTCTGGAATCCAATATAATATAACGCCCGTAAGTTTTTATGGTGTCATTTTCTTTAAAGGACTCCTTCCCAAAATTCGTAAATATGCTCTTATTTCCATAATCTTCAAGGAAATAACGTACGTTTGTTTTTTCTCCCGCCAATTCTCTGCCCAGTTCCTGATAGTCTTGATAATCCTCGCCTATTTTTAATAACGACTGCTCTAGCAGTTCCAGCAGATCCTCTTTGCTATAATTATCGTTGGCATAGTCAAAAAGCCCGCGCCCCCTCACCGGCTCGTACTCCTCTATAAGCTCAACCTCTACGTCCTCTTCCTCCCCCACCAGCCACAGTTCATCATCATAGAACTCCGGCATCATGGTTTTGGCATCCAGGCGCCCAGTCTTTTCAGGATCTATAAAACTATATTTTAAGCCTTTTCTGCTCCAGCGGATTAAGTCCTCTAAATAATAACCAACGCTATTTTTCTGTAGCCCTGAAATCCTCCCCTCCTGCACATATTCTGCCAGATCTACTATTTTCCTACCATAAAAACTTCCGTTTTGCTGAAAATTGGAAAGCAGCCGGCTCTCCCTTACTATATCGTCCAGCCTGTCCTGTACCATATCCTGAAATTCATCAGATCTCTCAAATTCGGCCGCAGGACGGAAAAAGGCGCTTCCTGCCGGTGAAAGCCGCGAAATTTCCAGGTAAGAATAATATGCGGCAATAGCCGCTATAACGACCGCTATTTCCTGTATAAGGAATAGGACGGCCTTTGCCGTCCCCCTATTGCTTTTCAATCATATACCCCACTCCCCATACTACCTTCAGGTATCGGGGTTCCTTGGGATTAATCTCTATCTTCTCCCTTATATGCCTGATATGTACGGCCACCGTATTATCTGCCCCTATTGCCTCTTCATTCCAGATATTTTCATAAATCTGATTTATAGAAAATACCTTTCCCGGATTCTTTAAGAGCAGCAGCAAAATATTATACTCTATAGGGGTGAGCTTGACGATTTCCCCATCCACCGTAACCGTCTTAGTGTCGTCATTTATGCTTAAACCTCCGGCTTCAAAAATATTGCCATCCCCGCCATCGCCGGCCATTGTGCCCAGCTTGGTATAGCGCCGAAGCTGTGATTTTACCCTTGCCACCAGTTCCAGGGGATTAAAGGGCTTTGATATATAATCGTCCGCCCCCACATTCAAGCCCAGTATCTTGTCGGCATCCTGTGTCTTGGCAGAAAGTATGATCACGGGTATGCTGCTCTTCTTCCTAAGCTCCAGAGTAGCCCTGATGCCATCCAGTCTGGGCATCATAACATCTATTATCAATAGATGTATGACCTCTTCTTCTATAAGAGAGAGGGCCTCCTTACCGTCATAGGCCTTAAATACATTATAGCCCTCCTGACTTAGGTATATATCTATAGCTTCAACTATCTCCCTGTCGTCATCGCAGACAAGTATATTTATCTCTGGCTGTGCCATTTCCACATCCTTCCAGTTATGCCGCCTTAACCTACAGATAAAACTTCATTGGAGTATATACTATCCCATCCTTCTTCTGCTCTTCGGCCGTATCCTTAAAGCCAATTTTGTGATAAAAACCCACTGCATAAGGAGAGGAATCCACTGTGACAAAGCTCTCCCCTTCTTTAACAAGGAGGAAATCGCATAAGTATCTGACTAAGGCGCGGGCTATGCCCTGATGCTGGTACTTTTCATCTACAAAGAGCAGGGAGATATGGTTAGTATTCCTGGCAGAGATGACGCCTCTGATCTCAGGCCCGTCCAGGCAGGCAAATATCTTATAAACCCCCTGCTTGAACATCATATATAATATATCATCAGTTATGAATTTGTAAAAATTATCTATCCCCTCTGCGCTATAGGAATCAGAGTCAAACTGCAAAAACACCCGCCATACCAGCGCCATGGCGTCTCCCCACTCTTTATCCCTTATAGGCCGAAGTATCCTATGCATATTTCCTCAGTTTATTTCTGCCCCGCTCTCCACATCCCTTTCAGGAGACATAAGAGCAAGCCTTCCCTCAGAATCCTCTGCACAGAGCAGCATGCCGCAGGACTCCATGCCCATCATTTTTCTAGGAGCTAAATTGGTGATCGCCATTACCTTTTTTCCTATAAGCTTTTCAGGCTCAGGATAATATTTGCGTATGCCTGAGAGTATCTGCCTCTCCTCATTCCCTATTTTTACCTTGAAGCATAGAAGCTTATTTGACTTTTCTACCGTAGAGGCCTCGATTATTTCTCCTACCTTAAATTCGCATTTGGCAAAATCGTCATAACTGATTTCAGGTTTTTTGGCCTTCTCCTCTTTCTCTGCCTTGTCTGCTTTTTTCTCCGGATAAAGTTCCTCCACCTGTTTCATCACTTCATCTGCCTTCATGCGCTGGAAGAGGGTATCCGCAGTTTCCACCACCTTAGTTCCAGAGACAAAGAGGCCCTTTTTATTCAAGGAATCAAATTCCGGCATAGCTGTATTCATCTGCTTTAATATCTTTTCGCCTGTTTCAGGCAGGAATGGGCTTATGAGCGCCGCCCCTGTCACTATGCCTTCCGCAAGATTATATAGCACT
>JAGBNO010000113.1 GCA_017634355.1 Lachnospiraceae bacterium | reverse complement strand
TCCTTAAGCTCATAAGACATGAATTTGCATATTTTATATTCCAGTAGCTGCTGAACGAGTTCTGCCCTGGGGTCCTCTTCTTCCTCTCCGGCCTCATTCTTTTCCCGTGGAAGTATCATGCGGCATTTAATGCTAAGGAGCGTCGATGCCATTACCAAGAACTCGCTCATTATGTCGAGGTCCGCTTCCTGCATTTTCTCCAGATACTCCATATACTGCCCTGTGATGAGCGCTATGGGTATGTCGCAGATATCTACCTTATTTTTGTCAATTAGATGAAGTAAAAGGTCCAACGGGCCCTCAAATGCCGTAAGCTTCACTGAGAGCGGGTCAAACTGCTTCCCATCCCCTGTGTCCATGCCGCTCTCTGTGCTCGCACCCACATTGCTGCTCTGCACGCTCGCACCCATATCGCCGCTCTGCGTACCTGCACCCACATTGCTGCTCTCTGTGCTCGCACCAATATTGCTTCTCTGTGCTCTCGCATCCACATTACCGCTCTCTGTGCTCACACCCACATCTACGGCATTCGCATACGGCAGCGCAGTATCAAAAGTTTCTTCCATATTCTCCATTGTAAATATCCTTAAAAAGGCCTTAGCTCCACCTTCAGCACCTCTGGCGGATTATTCACCCTTAGATTTATGCTGTGGGTCCCAAGGCCCCTGCTGACTAAGAGCCTGCTATTGCCTATCTTATACTCCCCTGCGTCATACCTTGGGAAAAGGCGGCATGCGGGAGAAAGCAGGCCTACACCCTCTGACCAGCCCCTTTTACTTCCATGCCCCAGCCCCTGCCCGTAATACAGCCTACGGACGGGGCTAAGGCAGCCCGGCGGCCTCACTATGCCGCCGTGTACATGCCCTGAGAGAGTGAGATCCGGCCCCCAGACGCTGTAGTCCTTGAAATGCTCAGGATTATGCGCTATCAAGAGATTATACTTATCGGAAGGGGGGATTCCCAGAAGAGAATTGAGATAGCCATGGGGGAGCCTATGCCGCACGACCTTCCTGTAAAAACGCCTGCTCAAGTCCAGCCCGTAAATCCTTACGCCGCTATCGCCTAAGTCGGTATAGCTGTTCCTCAATATAATTGCCCCTGAACGGTCCAATATCCAGCTCAAGGCCGGTCGGCTCTTCTTGAAGCAGTCCATGTCGTAGCACTTTCGCTCATGGTTACCCAGGCCAAAGTATACAGGATACATCTGGCAGAGCTCCTTCAGAAGCAAGAAGCTCTCCATCGCATCCTTAAGGGAATCGCCGGCAGTGATAAAGTCCCCTGCAATAATAACCGCATCCGGCCTGCATGAAGTTACCGCCTTTATAATATTCTCATTGTGGGGCCCAAAGACGCAGTTGTGCAGATCGGACAGCACAGCGAAGGTGAGCTTCCTCTTTATCTTCCTAGAATAATAGATATGGGAAGCCACCCTGGGGCTTTTTCTGTAATAATAGCCCATTAATCAGGCCAATGCCTCTGCGAGGGCCTTAGCCGTGGACAGCACCTCTTCTGTGGGATTGAAGTAGCTCTTTATTTCCGGCTCTACTACCTCATAGCCCATGGAATCAAGGCTTTCCCTAAGAATGGCGTTCCCCTCTCCTGACCAGCCGTAACAGCCGAATACGGCCGCCTTCTTATTCTTAAATTTGAGTTCCTTAAGGTAAGCAAGCCACCCTGAGACGCTGGCCATTATTCCGTTTACTATGGTGGGCGACCCTACGGCTATGGCCTTTGAGCGGAATACCTCTGTCATGATATCATCCTTCTCCGCCGAGGAAATCTTCATGACCTTCACAACCGTGTCGGGGGATGCGGCCTTTAACTCCTCTGCTATGCGATGTGCTATCGTGGCAGTGCCATCCCACATGCTGTCATAGACCACTGTTATCTGATTCTCTGAATAATTGTCTGCCCACTCATAATACTTATCCACTATCTGCATGGGGTTCTCCCGCCAGATAACGCCGTGGCTTGGAGCTATTATGTCTATGGGGAGGTTCAAGGAGCGGATTTCCTCTATCTTCTTCTTAAGCATGGGGAGGAAGGGAGCCAAGATATTCGCATAATACTTCAGGGCCTCCCTCCACAGCACTTCCTTATCTGCGAGGTCATTAAAAAGCTCCGCCTGGGCATAGTGCTGTCCGAAGGCATCATTGGAAAAGAGTATGTTGTCGCCCGTCATATAGGTCGCCATGGAATCAGGCCAGTGCAGCATGGGCATGGAGACGAAAATTAGCTTCTTACCATTGCCTATGTCCAGCTCATCCCCAGTCTTGACCGCATGGAAATCCCATTCGGGATGGTGGAACTGCCCTATGAGGCTCTTAACGGCATTCTGGCTGCAGTAAATTGGCGTATTCGGTATCTCCGCCATGAGTTCAGGCAGGCTTCCCGAGTGGTCTACCTCGCCATGGTTCATAATAATATAATCGATGGACTTAAGGTCTACCTCTTTTTTCAGATTCTCCACGAACTCGTGGGAATGGGGCTTCCAGGCCGTATCTATGAGTACGGTCTTCTCCTCCTTTATCAGGTAAGCATTCTGTGTAGAGCCGTGGTTCACGCTGAAATCGTCACCGTGGAACCTCTTCATCTCCCAGTCCACATATCCTACCCAAGAGACATTATTCTTTACAAGCTTATGCATATAACTACCTCCTTACAAAAAATATAACCTAAGCTCAGTGCCCTTCTAAAATATTACTTGTTATCAGGCACCTTTCTTTACTGGGACTTCCCCCACAGTCTTTCCCTCATTGTCAAACTTCACATCTATATCAAAGTCGTCATCCCAAGGAATGTCGAAATCGAATTCCAGCTCCTGTTCCTTTTCCCTGCCCTGAACCGCTGCGCTCCCCTCTCTATTCACCATGCCTGACGGCAGATTCGCATTGCCCTGTACCGCCGCGCTCCCCTCTCCATTCACCATGCCTGACGGCAGATTCGAATTGCCCTGTACCGCTGCCTCAGGCTTCTCCCTGCTCTCCATTCCCAGCGGCTCGCCAGATATGCTGCCGTCCGCATTGCGCTTAGACCTATGCAGGACGAAGTCTTCAGGCAGCGCCTTCGGCAGGTCAGGCCTTTTCCCTTTAGAAACCAGCCCAAGGGCTGTGCCTTCAGGGGCAGCACTTTCAGATGTAACGCTTCCAGTTGCAACGCTTACAGTGGCAACGCTTTTAATGGCAACACTTTCAAGGCCAATGCTTTCAGAGGCGGCGCTTTCAGGGGCAATCCCATCCGAAGCCGGCCTTGCCACATCTTCCGGCCCATCCCCCGCCACATCCTGACTCCAAGCTGCGGCCTCTTTCTTTTTCGACTCCTCCTTCTCCTTTATAAGCCTCTCCTCTTCCTCTATTTCCCTTAAGGTCTGGCTCACGGGCTCCCCTCTGGAGGCCGCAAGTATGTCGAGGACCGCCGCCACCAGCACAGAGAGCACCATAAAAAGGCAGATAAATAGGTACTCGCTCCCTGGCAGCTCCAAAAAATGCAATAGATAATTAGCCAGTATCTGGTCTATGAAAATGCCCGTGCTTAAGAAACGCAGCATTATGAAGGAAAAAAATACAAATGCAGCCGCAAGGAAGGTGAGGACTATTTCCCAGAGAAGCTTTAATCCCCTCTTTCTCTCAGAAGTAAAGAAAAAAGCCGAAGTCATGGCTAGCACGGGCACAATGAGATTTAAGGGTAAAAGAAATATAGCAATGCCCGCAAAAATCCCGCTTAAGAAATAAAGGGCCTGCTGCAGCGAGTCGGATATGTCGCCATGCCGCTCATGGCGTATGGTACTGACTGCAAAGCAGAGGTAAAAAAGCATCACGGCAAGGGGCAGCTGCTCGTCAAAGGGTATGGCCACCCCGAAAAAGGGCAGCGTAGTAAGGCAGGCCAGAGTTAAACAGGCGAATCCCCCGCCGCATATCTGAAAAATGCACATAAAGGCGAGCGCATTTGCTATCGCCTCCAGAGCAACGCTCATTACCTGCACTACCTCTGTCCTTATCCCGAAAAAGGAAAGGAGCGCGCTCGTGACCTCCGTAGTGCCGCCCACAGGAGGGTCCAGCAGGAATTCAGAATCTGCCATGCCGTCTATGAGCCTCCCTGCCTGGTCATATATACGGTTCATATCGTCAGTCAGGGTAAAAAACCTTATGCGGAAGTAAAGCCCCAGCCCCATAAAGAGTATGAAGCAAAGTACAATGGGAATATTCAGTTTTTTCTGTAAAAGCCTTTTCAATTATGTGCTCTCAAAATGCAGCCATTCAGCATCCGAAGCCTAACCCGCTGGCTCTATCTGATGAATAGTATATCGAATAAATATGTAACTGGCTCAATTATGTGCTCTCAAAATGCAGCTATTCAGCCTCCAAAACCTAACCCTCCAGCTCTCTGCACAACCGGCGTTACAAGTAAGGCAGATAAAGGCGCACCAAACACCTCCCCTCATTTCCACTTGTCGAATAGCCCCTCTGCATTAAATCCCAGTATGGTAGTCTTGAAGCCGCTGTAGATCTCGTCATAGCTTGCGGCCTTTATCTCAGACTTCGGGAAGGCCTCCTTCCACTTGGACACCACCTTTTCGGCAAAATAGCGGGCCTTCTCGGTATTCCCGTTTTTCATAAGGGAGGGAAGCAGATAGAAAACCAGCATGCACTGCATGTCGAGGAACCTGGCCCCCCTGGTGAAACGGTTAAAACTCATATATTTCTCTTTTGCATAGGCTATGAGGGCATCGGCCGCCTCCTCGAACTCACCCTCTTCGTCATCGCCGCCGTAGAGGTTCATAATCGCCTCGTTGACATCCTTGACCCTGTCCCTGTAGTCATTGAAAAAGTCTTCATAGTAAGACTTCTTAAAGTTCCTCATGCCCTCCTTATAGTCGAGCTCGGACAGGAGCCTATGCATATTTTCCCTTAAAAACTGCGACACTCAGCCTATCTCCGCATTGTGGTAAACTGCCTGCACATCGTCGTCGTCCTCTAAGAGGTCAATGAGGCGGTTGAATTTAGTAATGTCTGTCTCGTCCGTAATTTCCACATAGTTCTGGGGAAGCCTCGTGACCTCTGCGGAAGCCATCTCTATGCCTGCGTCCTCAAGGCTCTTTCTCACATCCTCGAAGCTCTCAGGCGCAGTGATAATCTCAAAGCTGTCGTCCTCCTCGTTAAAGTCCTCCGCCCCTGCGTCCAAGGCCTGCATCATGAGGTCGTCAGCGGAGAGGTCGCAGTTTTCCTTATCCACGAGAATCTGCCCCTTCTCATCGAACATAAAGGCCACGCAGCCGGGGGTCCCCAGATTTCCGCCGCCCTTGGAAAAAGCGCTGCGCACATTTGCGGCTGTCCTATTTTTATTGTCAGTCAGCGCATTCACGAAAATAGCCGTCCCTGACGGGCCGTAGCCCTCGTAGGTGCAGAATTCGTAATTGACATTGTCGGCGTCCCCTGCGGCCTTCTTTATGCCCCTCTCTATGGTCTCATTGGGCATATTGTTGGCCTTTGCCTTCGCCACGACCTGGGCGAGCTTGAAATTATTGTTGGGGTCAGGCCCCCCCTCTTTTACCGCCACGGCAATTTCCCTGCCTATGATAGTAAAAATCTTGCCCTTGGCGGCATCGTTTTTTTCCTTTTTGTGCTTGATATTAGCAAATTTTGAATGTCCTGACATATAAAATCCCCTTCTTATAATTTTATTGCGATGTTAGGGCAAAACACCTTACCTCAACATCTTGTTATCTAAGAAACCTTCGTGCACCTGACCGACCTCACGACACGGCCCTTCACCAGGGCTATCCTGAAGCGGTAGCCCCCGAACTCGGTCTCGAAGTCCTCACCGGATTTCGGGACGTGCTTAAGCCTGTCCGTCATAAAGCCGTTTAAGGTCTCATAGCCCTCGTCGGGAAAACTAATATTTAATACCTCCCCGACTTCCTCCAGTGTCGCAAGCCCTGATATAATAAAGGTATCGTCCCCCTGCTTCCTTATGGGCTCCTCATCCTCGTCATGCTCATCCTGTATATTCCCGACTATCTCCTCTAATATGTCCTCCATGGTGACTATGCCGGCGGTCTGTCCGTATTCGTCCACAACAATCACCAGGTGTATCTTATTCTGCTGCATGGTGCGGAAAAGGGAATCCACCTTCCTGGTCTCAGGGATAAAGCGGGCCTCCATTATGAGCCCTTCCAGTTCCAGAAGGCTCTTTCCCCCGTTTTCCTGCCTCTGCGACAGCTTCACCGCATCCTTAAAGTGGACTATGCCCACTATATTGTCTATATTCTCCTCAAAAATAGGGAAACGGGTATTCTTGCTGCCCAGCATGAAATCTATGGCCCGCTCCAGGGTCTCGCTCCCCTCTATGCCAATGATATGCTCCCTGTGGGTCATGATGTCCTGGGCCTCTTTGTCCCCAAAGGCAAAGATATTGCTAATCATCTCCGCCTCGGAGGCCTCCAGCACCCCCTGCTCATGGCCCTCATTCACCATGGAGAGAATCTCATCCTCGTTCACATTATCTTTTTTAAGGAGCTTGCTAAAAAGAGCCATTTATGTAAACCCTCGGCACCCTCTTATTAATTCCGCAGGCAAATTCGTAGTTAAAGCGCCCCGAAAGAGTTCCCAGCTCTTCCATGCTTATGCGCTCACTCCCCTGACTGCCTATCAGCACGGCCTCGTCGCCGCATGCGGCGTCCGCTATGTCCGTCACATCCGCCATGAACTGGTCCATGCATATACGCCCCAGTATGGAGGCCCTCTTTCCCCTGATAAGGACCTGCCCCTTATTGGAAAGAGTCCTCGCATAGCCGTCGCCATAGCCTGCAGGGATAGTTGCGACACGCATATTGCGCTCAGCCCTGAAGGTGCCGCCATAGCTTATCTCATCCCCAGGGCATACTTCTTTAATATATATGATATGGCTTTTTAATTCAAGTATAGGCCTTATGCCCTCCACATCGGCTGATACCTCATCTGAGGGTTTCAGTCCATAGAGCGTGATGCCGCAGCGCACAAGGTCTAAGTGGGATTCGTCTAAACGGAATATCCCCGCCGAATTGGAGGCGTGCTTTAGCTTAAATGCAAGCCCCCTTTTTTCCACTTCAGCTATAAAAGAATTAAATAGCTGGAGCTGCCTCTTTGCCGGACCCAAATCGCTCTCATCAGCCCTCGCAAAATGGGTAAAAATCCCCTCCATAAAGAGCCCTTTGAGGCCGCTTATCCTTAAAAGCTCTTCTACGCTGCTGCTCCCGCTTTTCCACCCTATGCGCCCCATGCCCGTGTCTATGGCGACATGCGTAAGAGCCTTTTTCTTAAGCGCGAGGGCGGCCTTGGAGAGCTCTTCCGCCTGGTCTTCCCTTATGAGCGTGAGCCGTACTTCTTCTTCTATCAGCTTTTCATAGTGCTCTGGGAAGACATAGCCAAGTATAAGTATGGGCTTTTTAATGCCCGCATCCCTTAGGGAAAACGCTTCCTCCGCAGTAGCTACGGCAAAGCCCCATAGGTAATCAAAGCCCTGTATCTCTTCCGCTATCCTCGAAGCCCCGTGCCCGTAGGCATCTGTTTTTACTACCGCCACCATCTGGGCCGCCTCATGCCCCCCGGCAAAGGACGTGACCTTTTCGTGCATGAGCTCCATATTGTGCCTCACTGCGCCCAGGTCGATATATGCGGCTATGCGTTCATTCTTTCCCATATAATCCTGTTTAACAGCCCCTTTCAAACAAAACTTTCCTTAATCATTTTGCTCTTTTCTGTATGTATATTTTTAAGCCCGTCCACTATATCACCGGCGATGAGGCCTGCCCTTCCGGACTTTGCCACGGCCTCGTCCCCTGCCCTTCCGTGGAGGGCAGCGCCCAGCACTGCCGCCCTGTCTGCCGCCACTCCCTGGGCTATAAGCGATGCTATAATCCCTGTCAGCACGTCTCCGCTCCCCGCCGTGGCCATGCCGTCATTCCCGTTCAGATTGATAAAAAGCCGTCCATCGGAAGTGGAGATCACGGTTCTGGAATCCTTAAGGACCACCGCCGCATTATATTTAAGCGAAAAATCCCTTGCGGTATCCAGTAAGTTCCCCTTAATTTCTGCTACCGTCAATGATGTCAGGCGTGACATCTCCATTAAGTGCGGCGTTAATACTATTCCCCGCTCATCCGCCTGCCCCTTAAGTAAATCGGGATTATCCGCTAGAATATTTAGCCCGTCCGCATCTATGACCAAGGGGAGCTTCCCGCTCTCTATGAGGGTCAGCTCAAAAATCACTCTGGAGCACTCAGTTGTCCCTATCCCAGGGCCTATAGCCACGGCATCGCACCATGAGAGGGCCTTGGACAGGGCGCTTTTTAGTTCTTCAGTAGCTGCGCTTTCCCCGCCCTTCTCCCATCTATATGTGGAGATAAGCGCCTCAGGCAGAGCGGCAGCTATGGTGCTATAGTTATTCTCGTGGGTAAAAATACGGACCATTCCGCAGCCTGACCTAAGTGCGGCCGCGGCAGATAGGAGCGCTGCCCCGCTTATCCCCTCGCTCCCCGCTATTATGAGCACTTTCCCATAGCTCCCTTTGTGGGAATCCCTTTTTCTAGGCGGAAAGTCGATTTCATCATTGGAAAGGGCAGAGACTCTGGGCTCCTTCTTAAAAGCCCTGTCCACTATGCCTATATGTGCGACTTCCACATTCCCCGCAAAAAAAGCCCCAGGATAAAGCACTTCCCCCAGTTTCCTGTACTCCATGACTACGGTTTTATCGGCCCTGACTGCGGCCCCCCGCACTTCCCCCGTGTCAGAATCTATGCCGCTGGCTATATCCACGGAGATTATGTAGGTCCCGCTCTCTTTAAGGCGGTTCATGCCCTCTACCGCTTCAAGGAATTCACCGGCGACATCCCTCGACAGGGAGATACCGAAAAGCCCGTCTATCAGTAGGTCATAGCTGCCCTCAGGCACTTTATCAAGGACCTCTATATCGGGCTCTATCGCTTGGAGGGAGGCAAGCTGCTCCCTTGCAAGGGCCGAGAGCTTTTCAGGCTTCCCTATCAGGCAGAAGTCCGGCCTATAGCCCTTTTCTATGAGTATGCGCCCTGCTGCCAGGGCGTCCCCGCCATTGTTGCCGGGGCCCGCAACTATGAGTATGGCGGCATTTTTATTCCAGTAGTAATCCAGTTTAATGCACGGCAGCGCCCGCTCCACGGCATCCTCTATATGGAGGGCCGCCCTTTCCATCAAAACGGCCGACGGGACATGCATTTCCTCTGCCGTCCTCCTGTCGGCCACCGCCATTTCCTCTCTATTAACTATGTATTCCATAAGTGCCTTCCATACATGGGCCCTTCCGTCTGCTTAGAATGCCCCATGCCCGTCCGCATAAAGCTGTCTAAATTTATGCAGGGTAAGATTTCAACCACAAAGCTGTATGCTTTAAGCCTTCTTCGCTTCCTTCATGGCCTCCTTTTTCTCTAGGAAAGCCTGCTTTTTCGCCTCTATGTCATAGGTGATGTCGAAAAGGTCCACCACCTCAGGCCCAAAAATATCCTGCATGAAGCTATAGAGTTCCACATTCACGACCTCCATGCGCCGTTTTTTCAGAATGTTCGTTTTAAGCTCCAGCCGCATGGACTTTATCCAGTCCCCTATCTCCTCTATCTCCCTGGTATTGTCCTTAATAAGGCTATAGCAGCGCTCCATTGTGAGCACCATGAGCCTATTATTGACCTCATTAATATTCCTCGGCAGGTCTATGAGCTCATCCTGATAGGCCTCGGTCTTCTCATTTATCTCATTGATGAGCCGCTTGCTGTCCTCCACCCTTTTATGCGCGAGGCTATTGTCCTTGCCCTCCACGCCCTCCATATTGCTCACTATCTCGTCCATTAGCGTGGATTTAAGCTTCTTCATGTCCTTAAGCTCGGACGTGAGCTGGCCCTGGCGCTTCACAAGGGCAGACAGTTCCTCCTTAAGCTTCCCCATTTCCTTATTCTCGCCGGTCTCTTTCAAGAGCCGGTGCCACTTATGGTCCAGGATCAATATAGGGATCTTTTTTCCGGAAAGTACCTCTTTGAACTCTTTTTCCGCCATTTGCACCCCTTTGGAAATTTTCTCCGGCCAATGTGTCAGGGCTACTTCATCCTGATCAAGGCCACCTCCGTAATGTCGTCAAACTGCTCCTTTGAGCCTGCAAAGGCAAAGACCGCGTCCTTCACTCCGTGGACTATCCTTGACGCCCTGCCCTCTGAAAAGTCCTTTGACTTTTCCGATACGTAGGACAGAAGCCTCCCCTCCCCAAACTGTTCGTTTTTAATATCCACTGCCTCAATAACCCCGTCGGTGTAGAGGAGTATGCCTTCACCCTGCCCCAGTTCAAGTCTGCCCTCTGATATCTCTATGCCGTCGAAAAGCGCCAGCGCCATGCCGGGGTCCGGACTCAAGAACTCACACTTCTCTTTTATGAGCACAGGCCGGCAATGCCCCGCATTGCCAAAGGTAAGGCTATTGTCACTGTTGTCGAAGACAGCCACAAAAGCTGTGAGGAACATGCCCTCAGGATTCTCCTCACATAGCTCCTTGTTGCAGATCTTAAGCACTTCCGAGGGGCCGCAGCCCATAAAGAGGGCATCCCTTATTATACGCCTTGACGTAGACATGAAGAGCGCCGCGGAAATCCCCTTTCCCGATACATCGCCAATGACTATGGCCGTGCGGTTCTTGTCCAGGCTTATCACGTCATAGAAATCCCCTCCCACATTGCGGGCGCTCTGCATGACGGCCGCCACTTCAAAGCCCTTGCCCTCGAATGAGTGCTCGGAGGGAACCATGCCGTACTGCACCCGCCTAGCCGTTTCAAGGTCTGTATCTAAGCGCACCCGCTCCTTCACGATCTTCAGGCTGAAGAAATACACGGCTTCCACCAATGCGGCTATTATAAGTTCTGTTATCCATACCGTATTCTCGAAATTAATGACATCCAGCGTGGTATATCCTGTGACTATCTTATTATACCTTATGCCGTGGTTAATGGTCAGCACAACAAATGGTATTGCGCATAACAGTACTAGTTTGATTTTCTCCCACATATAATCTCCCACCAAAATATGCCAAAAGCTCTAAGGCTGCTATACTTCCCTGAAGAACCTTATCTCTGCGCTCCCGCTCCAGACGTCCTCCTCCCCTGGAGCCGCTTCTTTTAAAAGGACGAAATCCCTGAAGTGGTTCTTTATGAGGAAATTCTCGTATACATCCAGTATGTCCGGCGGAAGGCTGTAGAGGGTCTTTAATATAATGAGTTCCTCTGTCTCGCCCTCCTCCCACTTAAATAGCGCCCTTGCCACACTGAGGGACTTACCCAATAGTTCAGTGGCAAAGCCCCTCCTTCTGTATTCCGGCAAGGTGTAGACGCTCACTATGTTCAGGTCCCCCGTGGCCTCAGGCTGTATAACCAGGGCGGAAACCGCCTCTCCATTTTCAATGGCGGCAAGGCCGAAGTACTCTGTGTCCGTCTCCATCCCATCCCCTATGAGGTCCTCATATATGTAGGGGAGTAAAAGATGCGAATATCTCTCCAGCTCACTTTTTTCTATAGATACTATTTCCATGATCCTAAAACCTTTAAACGGTATAGACTGAAGCGGCCTTCTATCCGCCATTTAAGGTCTCCCGCTTGTCTTTCCTGCCTTCTGCAAACTCTGCTTGCTGTTTTCCACGAACTTTTTGAGCAAAGCTGCCATATTGCTGTCCTTTTTTATAATATTATCCACTAAGGTCAGAGAGACATCATGCATAAATTCGATTAGTTTATTGGCTTTTTCATCCCCTGACTTGAAAGTAAAGGCCCTTCGCAAATATACTCCTATGCATTTGTACATCATGTCTTTCACTTTATCAAGGTCCGCTTTCCCTGCGGCCTTTACTGCGCCCGTAATCACCATCCCGAATTTATCGGAATTTTCCTCGATGCGTTTTTCAAGAAAGTTATAAAGCCATGCCTGATAGCCCTTTATTTCTGCTTCCTCTCCCAGCCTGACGGCTTCGCTGGAGATCCCGCCATCTGCCTCAGGCTTCAGGAAGCTTTCCCTCATGCCTCCAAATATATCTTCCAGTATCAGGGACTGGTATATGCCTGCGGCGGTATTCCCTTCCTGTTCGTCCATAGCGTCAAAAATGACCGTCTTTCCGCTGCGTTCCTTTTCCCCAAGCGAGAACGCATAGTCTATGTCCTGCTGGCTGTAATCCTTTCTTTCCAGCATATATCGGTGTGCCTTATCAAACTCTTGAGCCAACACGTTCACTCTTTCAAGTTTTTCGAACTCCCTCTTATCAGCTCCCTTCAGACTATCTTTGCGCTTTGACAGATCATTATATCTATGTAAATTAGCTACAGCGTCATCCCTATTTTTATAGATCTGCATATATGCTTCCAGCATCGAAGCACTCACTCCGATAGGAACGCTGTCTCCCTCAGTTTCATAATAAACGGTTATGTCTTTATCAAAAAGAGCCCCATACATATTTCCAATGTCACTATCTCCTTTTAAGTCGTTGTTTTTCAGCTTTTCGTCATACTGTGAATCCAGATGGTTAAGCGTAAGCTGCATCAGGGAAAGGAAATTCATGACTGGGGTATCCAAACGCTGGTCCCCTTTGAAATATGTTGCATACATCCGCCCTACCTTGTCCAGCTGGTCTGAGATGGATATGCGGGCATCCTTTATATCCTTGTCGCTAAGGAACTCATAGGCCTTACTGTACTCATCTCCGTCTTCGCCGCTCTTCTTCGCATCGACCAGATTACATAGTTTATTCACCTCATTGCCGCCATAGTCAGGGAGATTATGTATGAAATCTTGCAGCTCATTAGGTGCGCTTTCAATCTGCTCAGGGGTAAGGATGGCCTTCATGGCTCCCTGAAGCTTTTGTCCCTCCTTGAAGAGCTCATCTTTAAGCATAACAATATTCACCTTCAATGTGCTTATGTCCTTGCCTAAAGAGCCCGCATACTGGAAAGAACTTAATTCCCCTGCATTCTCTCCGCTGGCCAGCCTCAGGTTTTCCCCTGCCAGTGCGGGAATCAGGCCTTTCTTTTCGGTTCCAGACTGCTTAATGGACTCCCTGTACCTCTCAACATCACCTTTCGTTACCCGCTTGTTCCCAAAGCCCTGATATGACATGTCGTCACTTTTGGAATACTTTACAAGGTTATTCTTTGCCCCTGCATTCATATAGGTTTCCGCCATTCCCCCCCCATAGCTTAGGATATTAGAGGAAGCATTGAATCCTACGGTATCCTCCTGAAAAATGTCGTCACCCGGTCCTGTGATGCCTGCCTCGACTGCCACCATGTCCCGGACAAAGGTAGTGCAGTTCCTCTTATAATACCCATAACCCCCTGAAGCATAGGTCTCTGAAGCCTTTACTATCTTCCCCACCTGCTCCATGGTGGCGGGATACCTCCTGCTTATGGAGTAAGCATGCTCCCTGTCGTCCATAAGCATCCCCGGCAATATTGCTCCTGCATTTGCCATCATCGCCGTGAAACTGGGTCCCGTAAATCCCCCAGCTGGATAAAAACCGTACTTCAGCCCGTATCTTTCATATCTCTTAGTTATATTGCTGTAGCGGCTGTAATTTATCCCTACCATGGCATGGCCAATGTCCGAGCCCTTCATAGCTTCGCTTGAACCTGCGACAGGCTGTGCAATGTATACGGTCACCTCAGGGGGCACTGCATTTCCATCGGAATCCTCCGCCTTCCCCGCAGTCAGGTATGACCAGACCGTAGGCACCCTCCTTTCGTCCTCCAGTATGTCTTCCCCTTTCTCATTCCCTTTTTTTTCAAAGTTGGCCCCGTCCCAGCCCGGTATGGCATCATACTTCTTTGCGGCCTGCATTCTCTCATCCGCCCTTGCAAGCGCCCTTTCAAGCGCCTTTTCAGCCGATACCTTTTTGTAGATGGCTATAGGAGCGGTCACCACGTTCACTATAGCTTTGGTCACCTTGGAGGCGATATTTGTAAAGCCGGTCCAGAACTTCCTCCAGCCGCTGGTTTTTTGCCTCTTTTTCGGCACAGGGACGAAGTTCCAGTCCTGTACCTTTTGCATAGTGCCATTAATGCGGTCTATTTCGTTTTCGACTGCATTTACACTCTGTATATCATTGGGAATGCCCTTTTCCTGCAGCTTCACCTTTTTTTCCTGCAGGACTTCCTTGCTTTTCTCCAGCTTGCCATTTATCTCGGCGGACTTATCTTCTACTTTTTCGGTAATGTCTGTGGACTGGTTATCTTCCTCCACCTTGGTCGCAGTGGCCTCGTCCTCCTTCACCTTCTCCTCTTTTACGATGCTTTCATTC
>JAGBNO010000112.1 GCA_017634355.1 Lachnospiraceae bacterium | reverse complement strand
TATTCCGCCTGTAATGATAGGCTACGGCTTCAAATTCGCATATAAGAACTATGTCAATGTGGAACAGTATGAAAATAAAAGAGGCATTGTCTCCGTTGCGACAATCATCTCAGCGGCATTCAATTTTGTGGCTAACCTTATCTTTATCCCGCTTTTCGGCTACCAGGCCGCAGCCTATACCACCCTTATGGGTTTCATTCTGCTGCTTTTAATCCACTTTGTGGTAAGCAGAAAGATGGGCCTGGTGTATATGTACGATAACCGCTTTACCTTCTTTGTTATGGGAATAATGTTGGCCGCTGGCCTTTTCTCACAGATACTGTATATAAATACCCTGCTCCGCTGGATAGTTATCGCAATCATCGCAATAATATGTACAGTAATTGCATTCAGGCTCTTTAAGCAGCACCTGAATACTAAGAAGAAAATAGCAAAAGACAGCCACACATCTGCCTAATGCTGTTTACCATATTCCCTTTTTACAAAAGTGTTTCATCATCCGTCAAAGCGCTTCAAAACCATAAGGATTTCAATACACTCACTCCTTATGTTTTTTCCCATTTTTCACCCAGGACATTCCCTTTGCGACAAATCCCCCGGAGAAGCGCTTCCTCACCTCTATGGCATAGCGTTTTTCCATGTCTACAAACTTTTCATGCTGGAATGAAAGCGTAGCCTCCGCCTCCGGAATCTTATCCCTGAAAAAGTCCTGCATATCCTCTATAACCTTCTTTGCGGCATCGGCTATGGAAATCGTACAGTCCACCTTCATTATAAGGTTCACGGTCTTTAAGTCATAGCGCGCGGCATTCTTGGTGTTCGCTATGGCCTGTACCTGATGGTCGGCGTCCATGTCTATGTCCCCCTTGGACGCCAGGTATATGAGCAAAAGCTGCATGAAGCGCACATCCTCTATGCAGAGGCCCACTTCAGACAGGGGGTTTAAGTCTATCATTCTGAGTTCTATGTGGTCCGCCCCTGTCTTTTTAAGGGAATCTAAGGAATATGCGCCCTTGGGCTTCAGTCTGACAGGATAGTACAGTTCAGAGGAGGTGAGTATTAGGCCGCTATCCAAGTAGTGCTCTATGCTTTTTACATAAGAGGACAGGTCCCTATAATCAAATATAGGCGTGAAGAAATTCCAGTAGCCTATCTCTGAGCAGCGGCTGCTTGCCATGCCATTAAAGACATCGTGCCCGAATACCTCCTTTTCAAAAAAGGAACTGTCGAGTATGGGGCTGGCCGCAGTGGCCGCCACAACCAGCCAGTTATACTGCTGCATCCAGGCTGCAAGCTTTATATAAAAATCGTCCTTAAACTGCCTGAAATCACTGTAATGGGAATGGGCAAATTCCGCCTGCAATAGTTCCTCTGAAAAAGAATAGTTGAAATGTATGCCGGAGAATGCCATCTTATAGCGACCGTAGCGTCTTCCCAGGTATTCCCTGTAACGGGTCTTCTCTTCCATTTCTCCATAGAAAACTGCTATGGGAATGTCCTCTTCATTCCTTATGAAGGGCGGATTGGAAAAGGGCCAGAGGTATTCCCTCTCCGGCATATTGCTGAGCTTTTCCTTAATGCGCTCCACCTGCGAGGACAGGAAATCCAATGCCGCTTCTGGAGTGGGCAGGGGGGCAGTATTTATCTCCGTCTGGTTCTCGCAGAAGTCCCTTATTATATATGGATCATCCTGGGGAAAAGGATGTTTGGTCTGGGCCATATAGCCGCTCTCCGTCACCCGGAGATTCTCCATCTCCAGCCCTATTTTCCCCTCTGTAAGCATATTCAGGATATTTGCATCGTCAACATGCAGCATGCCAGCCCCCTATCTATGATGTAACTATATCTGCCTGTAAGCTTATATTTTCCCTGTGCTCCACCTACGAAAACATTTTGCTAAAGCCTGTTCCCCTTGCCGTCCCTATGGCTCACCTTGAAATAAGTGAGCGGCAGGGACTGGCCTTTATATTCAATTTCCCTCTCGTCCGCATAATTCATAAGATATGCCGCCTCTATGCCATCTGATTCTGCGAGCTTCATGGTCCTGACCCCGACCGCAGACTTTTTCTTTTCAGGTATCTCCTCAAGGGGAAAACGCAGGAAATAGCCATTCTCGCTCTGCAATAGTATCTGCCTCACTTCATCGTTAATAGGCAGGATATAGAGCAGCTTATCCTTATCCTGCAGCTTCGTGGCGGCCACGGTGCGCTTGCTCACATCGAATTCATTTCCCTGTACCATCTTAGCCATGCCCTGCTTCGTCAAGAAAAGCAGCTTTCTTTTAATAAGCTCCTCCAGGTCCTCTATACATATACAGACCTCCTTAGAGCTGTCATAATTACTCACATTGTCTATGGGCACGCCCTTGTCCCTGAACTTGCCATAAGGCAGGTCAGACACCTTTACAGAGTGCATATTGCCATCATCAGTGAATAGGCAGATACGGCCCGTGTTCTTGGTATGTATGCAGTACTTGTGGTCTGACAGCACTGCCTCCTTATTCCTTTCAAAAGCCGCCTCGTCTATGGTCTTGGCGTAGCCAAAGCGGTCCATCAGGAAATACAGGCCTGTCTCAACCACAGGCTTTTCCGTATATACCACTTTCTCAGCATCCATTAAGGCAGTCTTCCGCTCCGTCCCATATTCCTTAATGAAGCCATCGAGGTCTGCCGTGATGGCCTGTCCCATGGCATTCCTGTCGGACAGGAGCTTCTCATAGCGGGCTATCTTCTTTAGCGTCTCCTCCTGCTCTTTTTTTAGCTTCTTTATCTCCAGCCCTATAAGCCTGTATAGCCTTAAATCCAATATGGCATTGGCCTGGTTCTCTGTAAAGAGGAGGGTTGCGGCCTCCTTCCTCTCTCTTTCAGTTTTGAAGCGTATTTTCTCAGTATGCCCAAGCGTCAGGCAGTCAAAGGCGTCCTTCCTGCTCTCCGCCCCCCTTATAATGGCGATTATCAGGTCTATTACGTCAGTTGCCCTGATTAAGCCCTCCTGTATCTCCCTCTTCTCATTTTCCTTTTTTAGGAGCGAGGTATACTTCCTTGTATTTATCTCGAAGAGGAAGCCCACATGGGCCGAAAGTATCTGTTTTAAGCCCAGTGTCTCAGGCCGCCCGTTCATGACGGAAAGCATATTTACGCCAAAAGTGTCCTCCAGCCTGGTCTTCTGGTATAAAAGGTTCTTTATATTCTCTGCATCCGCATCCTTTTTTAATTCTATGACTATGCGTATGCCCTCTTTGTCGGACTGGTTGGAAATATCCGTAATGTCTGTGGTCTTGCGGCTTTCGACGAGGGCCGCCACATCCGACATGAACTTCCCTATGCCAGCGCCTATCATGGTATAGGGAATCTCTGTCACTATGAGGTTCTGCTTTCCGTTCTTGCCCTTTTCCAGGGCCACGCGCCCCCTGATTTTTATCTTCCCCTCTCCGGTCTCATAGATATTCAATAATTCCGACTGGTTCACAACTATGCCGCCCGTGGGGAAGTCAGGCCCCTTAACATATTGCATGAGCTCTTCTGTACTGATGTCCCTGTTTCTCAGATAGGCTTTTTCTGCCTCCAGCACTTCCTTCAGGTTGTGGGGGGGTGTGCTTGTCGCCATGCCTACGGCTATGCCCTCTGAGCCGTTTATCAGGAAATTCGGTATAAGCACGGGCAGGACTTCCGGTTCCCTTTCAGTCTCGTCAAAGTTCGGGATAAAGTCCACGGTATCCTTGTCCAGGTCCGCAAGGAAGGCCTCTTCGGTGATCTTTTTAAGCCTGGCCTCCGTATACCTCATGGCGGCGGCCCCATCCCCCTCTATGGAGCCAAAGTTCCCATGGCCGTCCACTAGAGCCACTCCCTTTTTGAAGTCCTGGGAAAGCACTACAAGCGCATCGTAGATGGAGCTGTCCCCATGCGGGTGGTACTTACCCATGGTATCCCCCACTATGCGGGCGCACTTCCTGTACGGCTCGTTGTGCCTTAGCCCCAGTTCCCGCATATCGTAGAGTATGCGCCTCTGCACGGGCTTCATGCCGTCCCTTATGTCCGGCAGCGCCCTCGCAACTATGACGGACATCGCATAGTCTATGTAGGACTTCTGCATGATCTCCGAGTATTCTGTATGTATTATATTATCCTTAATTGAATCCATTTACTGTTCCTGTTTTGTAACTATTATGATTTATGTAAACTGCATTCCCTTTGGAAAGGAATTAATAAGCTAGCAGCCCCTAAAAGCCATCACACATCCAGCATCGCATCCCTGGCATGCACATATATGAACTGCTTCCTCGGCGGCACGTCATTCCCCATTAGAAGCTCTGTAGTGGAAGAAGCCATGCGGGCGTCTTCTATGGTTACCTGCCTCATCTTCCGACGGGCAGGGTCCAGCGTGGTCTCCCATAGCTGCTCTGCATCCATCTCCCCCAAGCCCTTGTAGCGCTGCAAAGTGAAATCCCCTTTATGGCGTTTCCTGTATTCAGCCAGGGCCCTGTCGTCATATAAATACTCCCCCTCGCCCCGCTTGGGCTGCGCCTTATATAGCGGCGGCATGGCTATGTACACGTGCCCCTCGTAAATGAGCTCAGGCATGAACCTGTAGAAAAGCGTCAAGAGCAGCGTTGCTATGTGGGCGCCGTCCACATCCGCATCGGCCATTATTATTATCTTGTCGTAACGCAGCTTCTTAATGTCGAAGTCCTGGCCATAGCCCTCGGAAAATCCGCAGCCAAAGGCGTTTATCATGGTCTTTATCTCGGCATTGGCGAGCACCTTGTCTATGGAGGCTTTCTCCACATTCAGTATTTTCCCCCTTATTGGAAGAATGGCCTGATACATGCGGTCCCTTGCGGTCTTCGCAGAGCCTCCCGCAGAATCGCCCTCTACTATGAATATCTCGCACTTAGAGGAATCCTTGGACACGCAGTTTGCAAGCTTCCCATTGGAATCAAAGGAATACTTCTGCTTTCCTATGAGGTTTGTCTTGGTCTTTTCTTCTGCCTTCCTTATCTTCGCGGCCTTCTCCGCACAGGAGAGGACCGTCTTTAGCACCTCCAGGTTCCTGTCGAAATATAGCACTATCTCGTCCCCTGTGACCTTGCCCACAGCCCTCGCCGCATCCTGATTGTCCAGCTTTGTCTTGGTCTGCCCCTCAAATCTGGGGTCCGGATGCTTAATGGAAAGCACTCCTGTCATGCCGTTCCTTATGTCAGCCCCGTTGAAGTTCGGGTCCTTTTCCTTTATAAACCCAAGTTCCTTGGCATAGCTATTCATTACGGCAGTAAAGGTGGATTTGAAGCCGGTGAGGTGAGTTCCGCCCTCGGAATTGAAGATATTGTTGCAAAAGCCCAGGATATCCTCATGGAACTCATTCACATACTGGAAGGCGCACTCTACCTCTACTCCCTCAGATGTGCCTTTGAAATAAATGACAGGAGTAAGCGCCTCTTTTGAGGAATTCATGTCCCGCACAAAGCCCGTTAGCCCGTCGGGCTCATGGAAGTCCAGGCTTTCCTCGGTCCCTGCCCTCCTGTCCTCGAAATGTATGGTGAGCAGGGGATTCAAATATGCAGTCTCATGGAGCCTGCTCTTAATATCCTCTGAGCGGAAACGGGTTGTCTCAAATATGGCAGAATCGGGCAAAAATGATATTTTCGTGCCTGACTTCTTAGTCCTGCCCTCTATGGGCAGCAGCCCCTTTACAAGATCTACGGTGGGCACTCCCCTCTCGTAGTGGTCATGGGAGACAAGCCCCTCCCTGCTGATCTTTAGGTCCAGCCATTCGGAAAGCGCATTGACTACAGAGGAGCCCACTCCATGGAGGCCTCCGCTGGTCTTATATACAGAATCCGTAAACTTTCCGCCAGCATGCAGGGTGGACAGCACCACCCTGGCGGCCGATACGCCCTTTTCATGCATACCCACGGGTATCCCCCGCCCATCGTCCTCAACTGTCGCAGAGCCGTCATTATTGAGGGTGACCCAGATATTTTTGCAGTACCCCGCCAGATGCTCGTCCACGGAATTATCTACTATCTCATATATTAAATGGTTTAAGCCCCTAACCCCTGTGCTGCCTATGTACATGCCGGGGCGCTGCCTCACAGGCTCCAAGCCCTCCAGAACCTTTATGGAACTGGCATTATACTCCTGTCCTTCTGATCCCAATAGTACCTCCTGTATCGTATCTATTCAGGCCCCTTAAATGCGGCCGTCCTTATTCTCCCATTTTGCCAGCATATCCATGGCCTCCAGATAGCCATTTAGGCCATGCCCCACTATCTGATGGTCACAGACCTCCCCTGTCACGGAAGTATGCCTGAAATCCTCTCTTTGCATTATGTCTGATATATGCACTTCTATCTTGGGGAAGGTATGGTAGGAATCCAAGGCATCCCTCAGGGCATAGCTATAGTGGCTGTAGGCCCCAGGATTTATCACCATGCCCTCCGTGCCGTCCCTATAGGCCGCCTGTATGCGGTCTATAAGCCCCCCTTCTGAATTTGACTGGAAAAAGTCCACCTCCGCTCCTAGTTCCCCTGCATGCCGCCTTATCATCCCCAAAAGAGAGGCAAAGTCCTCTCTCCCATATACCTCCTTATCCCTGATCCCTAAGAAATTCAAGTTCGGTCCGTTTATTATAAGTATCTTCATCTTGCCACCTTTTGTATCGAACATGCGTTCTATTGTTATGATAATCCATTTTATTTCACTTGTAAAGAGGAATTTTGCTGCAGCTAAAGAACACAATTTGCCTACTATACCATTTTTTCTGCTTTTCATCAAATCTGTTTTTATTGATTAAAGGACAGCCTGTTTTTCATTGAATAAAAGACAGCCGGAAAGAAGGTATCATAAGCTTTCCGATTCGCAGCTCATCAAGGAATACAATTCCATTCTGGAGAGAGATGGGGGACACCCTGTTTGCCTTTGTGCCAAATACAAAGCTCAATGAGCTGGAAATAAGCGTATATGACGAGGAGGCGGCCCGCTGGGAGCTTTAACCTGCACTTCCGCAGGCGATAATTTCCCATATTTACCGCCTGTAAATGATCAAAGGGCCGCCAAACCCGGAATATTTGTGGATTGGCGGCCCGTCTGCTATTTTTACAAAGCCTTCACTATCAGGCATTCCTCCCCCTCGAAGGCAAAGCCGTACTTGAATATGCGCTCTAGCGGAATCCCCCTCTGCAAAAGGTCCGTGTCATATTTCTTGTCTTCTATCTGCTCAAGGGCTCTCTCCGCAGTATCCTTAAGGCTTTCTTCGCCGTCAGTCCTGTCCTTGACCTTGAATTCCATAATGATTGCCGTGTCTTTTACGTCCTTTGGCTCCATAACCACGTCGTAGCGCCCGAAGCCGCTCTCCCTGTTGGACTTCACGATGTAGGAGTCAGATTTATCTGCAATGAGCCCCAGTACGAATCCGTGGTAGAAACGCTCTGGATGTGTAGTGCCGTCCTTGCCACCTGTATCAAAGCAGCTGAAGGTATTTATGGTGACCTCCCGCATATAGGCGTTCATTGCTTTTTCATCCCCCTTTAGCATAGCGGACATAAAGAGGCCGAAATAGGAGCCTTTTGAAAACCATCTCTTTATCATTTTTTGGAACATAAGCTTTACTTCAAAGTTGGTGAGCGCAAGCTTATAGTGTGAACTTCCATCGCTCTTGAACACAGCATTTACGACCTTGAGATAGCCTGAAGCCAGAAGCAGGCTCCAGACCGCATCCCTGTTTCCCTGAAGTTCGCTAAAAACTATCTCTTCATCTATGCTGGCATCTATCGCTTCCCCTTTAAGGAGCTTTTCAAACTCTGTCTTTAGCTCCGTTTCCCCTTCCTGTATAAGTTTCCCCACGAGCCCGTTCCCACTGGTATTCGCCCAGTGTGTGCCGAGTTTTCCTTTGTCGAGGTAAAGGGTAACGGACCAGGGGTTATAGATGTCAGAAACCTTGCCGAAGGTAAAGCCGTCATACCAGAATTTTACATTTTCCTTTTCCGCAGGGTCTATGCCCTGGGCATCCATCGCGGCAAATACCTCATCCTCCGTAAAGCCAAAGCAAGTAGCATATTCATCAGAAGAGGTTGTGACGATATTAAGGTTATTGAGGTCAGAAAAGATGGACTCACGGCTTACCCTGGTGATCCCTGTCAATACTGCCCTGTCGAGGAAGGGGTTGGTCTTGAAAGTGCTGTTAAAGAGCGGCCGCATAAAGGCCGCCATCTCATCCCAATAGCCGTATACATAAGCTTCCTGCATAGGGGTGTCGTATTCATCCATGAGAACTATGCATTTTTTTCCATAATACCGTGACAGCCAGTTGCAGAGGTTATTTACGGACCTGGCCGAGATGGCGACGCCCATAGTGTCGTTGACACTGTTAAATCTGTCCCTGTCCTGTTCTGAGAACATGGAGTCATTTATCACATCGCGGAAACCGGAGTAGAGATTCGTTAAAAGCCCGTTTATAGACAGCCTCGCAGTTTCAAAATCCGCAAATTTTATGTCGGCAAAGGACAGGAAGATTACAGGATATGTCCCCTGAAGCCCATGGTACTTCTCGTCCTTCCAGACATTAAGCCCATTAAAAAGGTCGGCCCTGCCCGCATGCTTATTTGAAAAGAAGTAATCCAGCATGCTCATATTCAGGGTCTTCCCAAAGCGGCGTGGGCGAGTGATCAGCGTGACTGCATCATGGCTTTCCCACCATTCCCGTATAAAGCCGGTTTTATCTATATAGAAGTCATCGTTCTCTATGAGCTTTGCATAGTCCTGGACTCCTATTGCAATTTTTTTTGCCATAATGAAGTACCTCCAGATTTACAGCTTTATATTGTAACTATTCAGAACCCCCTCTCAAACCTCGCAAAATTTGATTTTTCAAATAGATAAAAAGCAGGCATCGTCTGCTCCTGATCAGGCAATTATTAAATTCGTTTCCTATTGTATTGTTATTCTGGAAATGAATGTGGCTGAATACATCAGCCACATTCCGCTTGAAAAATCTCCTTAAGACTCGCTATTATGCTGGAGAGTATCTTCCCGTCAGTCTCCAGCACTATGTCGGCGGCATCCCTGTACAGGGGGTCCCTTTCTGAAAGGAGCTCCCTTAGGTCCGCCTCCCAGTTGTCCCCTGAGAGCTTAGGCCGCCCCTCCCTGGCATAATAGAGCCTGTCTATCAGAACCTCTGCCGAGGCCTGAAGATAGACAACCCTGCCTATATCTTTTAATAGGGCCCTGTTCTCCTCCCTCATGGGCAGCCCTCCCCCAAGGGATATCACGCCCTTCGGAAAGGCGCCCTGCTCTTTCATATCTCTTAATAGGGCTGTCTCCTCCATTCTGAAACGCTCTTCCCCGTAGAGCCTGAAAATCTCCGTCACCTTTAAGCCCATTTTTTCCTCTATGAGGCTGTCGGTATCAAAAAACGGAACGCCCAGCTCCTGCGCCGTCCTTTTTCCGCAGGTGCTCTTTCCTGAGCCCATAAAGCCCTCAAGTATGAGACGCCCCATTGATGATCTCCTTTGCCCTATCTATCCCGTTTACAGACACGCTGTGGCCGGTAAATAGCTTATATGCCTCTACAGCCTGGTAAATAAGCATGTTGATGCCATTTACTATGGCGCATCCGTTTTCTTCCGCAAGCGCCATGAAACGGGTCTTCTCAGGGCTGTAGATGATATCCACCGCCTTCTCTATTCTCTTAAAAAATGCTGGATCCGCGATCGGGCTCTTTTCTACATCCGGAGAAAGCCCCACGGAAGTACACTGGGCGCAGAACAGGCCTCCTTCCGGTATCTTCCCGTATTCATCCATGGACAAGACCTCCACCTTATCTATATGCCCGAACTTACTTTTAGCCTTGTCCGCTGAACGGTTCAGTACCCATACCTTTTGGGCCCCAGAATTAAGAAGGGCATGCAGCACTGCATTGGCCGCCCCTCCGGCCCCCAGCATGACGCACTCCTTTCCTTTTACATCCGCCCCAATGAGCTCCAGAGTCCTTATGAAGCCCAGGGCATCCGTATTGTAGCCCTTATAGCCCCCATCAGTCCTTACAAGGCAGTTCACGGCCCCAATTTCTGCTGCCATGGGATCTATGTCGGTTAAATAGGGGATGACGGCCTCCTTATGGGGCACGGTAACATTGAGACCCTGTATGCCGAGGGCATAAGCCCCCCTGACTGCCGCCTCTATATCCTCCCTTTTTACAGGAAAAGGTACATAAACCGTATTTACGCCCTCCGCCTCCGCAAATGCATTGTGCAGCAAGGGCGAAAAGCTATGCTTCACGGGATCGCCTATAATTCCCAGCACCAGACTGTGTCCGTCCACCTTCATGTCATTTTCCTCCATTTCATAGCAGGCCTAAAGCCTCCTCAGCTTCCCTGACCTTCCATACAGCCACAGCACAAATCTTTCAGGTATGCGCTTCAGAACTATCTGTATCTCTTCCCTCTTGTCTATGGGCTTAACGAGTATGCTGAAAATGCCGCACCTCTTAGCCCCCCATACGTCCGTGAAAATCTGGTCCCCTACGAAGAGGGCCTCCTTTCTTCTAAGGCACATTCTTTTC
>JAGBNO010000111.1 GCA_017634355.1 Lachnospiraceae bacterium | reverse complement strand
GTTTTGCATACGGTATTCTCCTCTGTTGTGTTTTTGTGTGCAAACTTATTATACAATCGAGGAAGAATGCCGTATGTTATTTTTTTCTAAAAATCATTAAAAACCTGTAAAGTGGTGTTTAAGATTGATGAGGCTGCAAAAATTGTTTATGTTGTGACAGTACAGTATCAAGGTCGAGATATCTGATTAAAAACATTTTTCTGATACCCCATATTCCTATCCTTTGCAGCTTTTCATATCAAGGAACGACTTAAAATTATATGCTGTATATGAAATCCAAGGGAATGCAGCTGTTTCAAGCCAATATTGGCAGAATCCCGCCTGACGGTATATGATAGTGAAAAATGCAGTTGGTGCCGGAATGGGCAGGTAATTGACAGGAGGGTAACAGATGGGGAAATTTGATGAACTAATAAACATTGTGGCGCACCTGCGGTCGGAGAACGGGTGCCCCTGGGACAGGGAACAGAACCATGTAAGCCTGAAGAGCGCATGTATCGAGGAGGCTGCTGAAGTAATCTGCGGGATCAATATACTGGATAAAACGGGCAGCAGCGACAACTTGAAGGAAGAACTCGGAGACCTGCTCCTGCAGGTCGTCATGCACGCTCAGATTGCAGAAGAAGAGGGGCTTTTTACAATTAGCGATGTAATTGATGGCATCAAAAGCAAGATGGTCCGGCGCCACCCTCATGTGTTCGGAGGACAAGCAGACAAAGGTTCAGGGGAGGTTCCAATGAACTGGGAAGAAATCAAGGCTCAGGAGAAGGCTGGAAAATCTGGGTCAGATGTTGAGCCTATATTCCTGTCGGCCGCCTTTGAAGAGGCGAAGGATCTGATTGACATAGCCCGACACCGTAAAGGTTTTGACAAAGCGGAAAGCAGAAAAGCAGGGCAGGGGGAATACAAGCTGGAAATATTTGTGCCGGAAACCCATCTTCAGACAATACGGAAAGCTTTGCAAGAAAGCGGGGCAGGGCAGGCATGGAACTATGACAGCTGCCTTGCCTATTCACATGTCACGGGCTCATGGAGGCCCTTATCAGGGGCACATCCGTATATTGGGGAGGAAGGGAAGACCAGCGATGAGCCAGAGATAAAGGTTGAAGTCAATGTTAGAGGGGACAAGCTAGAGGAAGCCCTGAAGACCGTAAGAGCTGTTCACCCTTATGAAGAGCCTCTGATCAATGTGATTCCCCTTGTTTCCGTATAATAAGGAACTGTTCACAAATAGCCTCTCATCCTGCTTGTCTTTTTCTCCGGCCGCACTGACCAAAGATCAGTTACATAGCCCATTTATTGGCCACCCATGTATCCGCTTGATTTTTGGTCAGCATATCCGAAGAAACCTTGACATGCATATTAGTGAATGTTAATATGTATGCGTTGGTTAGCTTCTGCTAACATCTGCATATTCAGGGGAGGCGCTTAGATTATGAAATTGCTGTTGACATCTTCATTGCAAACAATGCTCCTAACAATGTGGCTGTTGCCATCTACAGGGCACTTGGCACGGAGCTGTTCTTATGCCTGACAGGTACGTTGTCGAACATTCATCCCCTACCTTGGCTGGCATTAAGACGGGAAGCCTGTTCCAGCTACTGATGGACGGAGGCAGTGTCGAGGACGAATTCAGGGAACTGAACCGAACCCTGGTAGGCAAGGGCCTGAGGGCAGTGCCTGTCCAAAGGCCTGGTTCCCCTATTCTGGTTTACCTTTACAGGCCATGCCGGCTCTGCCGTGACCTTGACCGTCCGGTTTCACGCAGGATTCTGGAACGCAAGGGATATGACTGCCGCAATGCAGACCGATGCGTTGCTCAGCTTGTCCGCCATTTTACCGAAGATTCCACATTTCCCCATGAAGTAGGGCTCTTCCTCGGATATCCTCCTGAGGACGTGGAAAAGTTCATGGAAAACCCAAGATGTGGGGTAAAATGTGTCGGCTGTTGGAAGGCTTACGGGAATGAGGATAAGGCGAGAAGGATTTTTTTGAAATACAGGAAATGCACTGAGACTTACCGGAAGAGAGTGGAAGGCGGAAAAACACTGAAGCAACTTATAGTAGAGGAACACAGGGAATCGCAAAGGAGTTTTCCTTGAAAAGTTGCTGTGGAAAAATTAGAGCATTTCTCGTAATGCGCTATCTTAACTAAAGTGAAAAAAGAAAGGGTAGCGGTATGAAGAAAGCGATTAAGTTGCTTTTCTCAGGGATATTCTTATTATTGGGCCTTATTGGCCTTGCCATCCCTGTAATCCCGCAGGTTCCGTTCTTCGTCATTTCCGCCGTGCTTGCGGCCTCGGCTTCCGAACGGATAAGGGACAAGATAAAAAGCACAGGAATATACAAAAAGACTATCAGGAATGCCGTGCTGAAGAACGAGGCATTGTCAAAAGTCTTTGACGAGAAAAAAGAGTATGGCGATGATAAAAATTGCTAAACTGGTAAAAAAGCACCCACCGATGCAGGCTTTTCACAGGAAAAGCTGACATCAATGGCAGATGGGCTTAGCCTTTCCTGCAACCATTTCCAGCCCCTTCAAAAGCTCCGAAAGTGAATGCATGCCATATATTTCACTGACATTTTTCCCATCTACATTCTCAGGTTCCCCGACCTCAAGCTGTACAGATGCACTCTGGGTTTTATACTTTTCATCATAAAAATAAACATCGACTATATGCCTGCCATCCAAAAAAACTGACCCTCCGGTGCCTGTACTGTATACCAATTCCAAAGCTTTTCCATCATCAAGCCGGGCTTCCAGCTTCAATTCAAGCCTTGTCTTCCCCATTTCACAAAGTACAGGAAAAACTGCGTCAAAACTCCTCTTATAGTAAAGCCATGAAATCCGTGGATCCTGTTTCCAGTCCTCTTGCCCTGCGGCCATGCCGGCATAGTCAGGATAAAGCCATATAAGGGCCTTTCGCCTTACTATTTCTTCAGAAAAATGCCTTTCAAAGAAGCTCTCCGGCGTTCCAGTGCCATCCTGAAAAGACATCTGGAAATTACAGGCCCATTTGTCAAATGGCTCTGCGTTGCTTTGGCAATAGAGCTCTGACCACATATATCCCTCTTCGTATCTGTCTGAGTAATGTGCCCTGCCTTCCTTGTTCCAGATCTCATTGATGCGGATCTCCTCGTAAAGGCTTTTATTTACTTCTATGCTGTAGCTTGCATTCATTTTTTCTGGTTTCAGCATAATCTCCCCCAGCTCTTTGTAAAATACATTCAAAAACCCCGGCCAGCCATAAACTGTCAGCAAGCTGCCTTTACTTTAAGGATTCAGCTCTAAAGCTGCTGACAGTTTTTAAGGCCGCCGGGGCTCTTTTTTCTAAGAAAAGGGTTTCCTGCTTCAAACCCCTATTTTTTCCTGGTCCTCAGCGCAGCAAAGATACTCTGTATGACTATAAACAGGAATAATAATGCCGCAGTAAGGATATTCGGCCAGGAGCTTGCCAGCTTACCATTGGACTTCACTATGGAAGAAATGGTGCCGTTTATCAGGACTCCGAAGAAAGTGCCTATGACATTGCCCACGCCGCCAGTTAGAAGCGTGCCTCCTATGACGGCCGAGGAAATCGCGTCCATTTCCAGCCCCAGGGCCGCTCGGACCGACCCTGCCATGGTATTCAGGCAGTAGCAGATGCCGCCTATGGAGCAGAGGAAGGACGAAAGCACGTATGCCATCATCTTTACCCTCTTCACATTCAGTCCCATCATCGTCGCTGACTGCTCGCTTCCGCCTATGGCATAGAGGGCGCGCCCGAATTTGGTATAGCGCAGCATAAGGAATACCAGTATCAGCACGACTATGGCGACTATGACCGTAACTCTTATGAAGGGCGCCATATATGCGCCTTTCTTATTGAGATAGCCGCCAAAGGGAATGATTATCTTGGCGTTGGCCCACTGATAGAAGGTGGCATTTGTGCTTTCCTTTATGGATACCTGATCCGTACATATAACCGCAGTCATGCCCCGTCCGAAGAACATTCCGGCCATTGTGACGATAAAGGGCTGTATTTCCAGATATCCTATCAGGTAGCCCTGCACAAGCCCAAAGGCAAGACCGACCAACAGGACCAGTATGCACATAGGCACTGCCCCCATTCCTTTTTCCATGCCTACAGCCAGCATCATGCAGTCCATGGCCACGAGGGAACCTACTGAAATGTCTATGCCCGCCGTGAGCATTACCACGGTAAGTCCGCAGGCTATGCAGATAAGCCCCGCATTGGTGATAAGTATATTGAGGAAGGTCTGTAAATGGGCAAAGCCTTTGCTGGAGTATGCCGCGCAGCCTGCCACATATAGTACTATAAATAATCCTATGGTAATAAGAAGCAGCAGGGTATTGGAGTTCAGCTTCTTTGCAGATTTCACTTTCTCATTCATGCCTTAGCCGCCTCCCTTCCTGCAAGTGCCTTTGCGGCAGAACGCTTCCTGAAATACGCCCTTAGAGGCGCTGACTGTATTGCGACTATAAGTATTACTATGATAGCCTTGAAGACCGGTGCCTGGTCCGTGGATACGCCCAGGGCATAGAGTGTCGTTGTAATGGCCTGTATGGTATACGCCCCTATGATGGAGCCGGCCAGATTGAATTTGCCGCCTCCCAGGGAGTTGCCGCCGAGCGCGACCGCCAATATGGCATCCATTTCATAGTAAAGACCCACATTGTTGGAATCCGCCGATGTGATACGGGAAGAATTAACCAGCCCCGCCACTCCGGCAAAGAGCCCGCATATAACATAAGTCATGAATATTATGCGCTTGGAGTTTAAGCCAGCTATGCGGCTCGCCTTGGAATTGATACCCACGGACTGTATATACATTCCCAAGGAAGTCTTGCTCAGCATAAGTGCCACTATGGCTATGCATACGGCAGCTATTATTATAGGTGTAGGTATAGGGCCTGTGAATGAGCCGAAATAGGCAAAAGAAGGATTTCTCACGTAGACTATGAGGTCATTACAGAGCAGCAGCCCTATGGCCCTTGCCGCGGAATACAGGATCAATGTCGCCACCATGGGCTGTATCTGCAGATAGGCCACCAGCGTTCCATTGAAGACTCCGCAGAGCGCGCCCATGAGAAAGGCTCCCAGCACTCCTACCACGAGAGGCACTGCCAGCTCATTGGTAGAAGATACGCCGTAGCCTGCCAGCAGCATACAGCAGAAACTGGCGGCCAGGCTCATTACCGACCCCACGGAAATATCAGTTCCGGCTGAAGATGAGACCACCAGGGTCATGCCCAGCGCAAGTATGGCTACCTCGCTACCCCTGTTCAGTATGTCTATGATACGCCCATACAGTATACTTCCGCTGTTTGTGGTCTCATTCAGGGTAATTATGAAGAAAGACAGCGGATTTATGCCTGTAGCCGCATCATGGATAATATTTACCGCCATGACCAGTATAAGTGATACCACCGGCAGCAGCAGCGGCCAGGCTTTTAATTTTGCAAAAAAGGAAGCATTTCCTGAATTCTTATTCATGAGGCATCACCTCCCGCTATAGCATGCATGACCCGCTCCTCCGTGATCTCGCCATCCACCTCGTTTACTTTCTCTCCATCCCTCATTATGACCATGCGGTTACAGGTACGGACCATTTCCGCTATCTCAGAGGATATGAACATTATGCTCTTTCCCTCTCCCGCAAGCTTAAGGATAAGCTTCTGTATCTCCGTGTTTGTGCCTATGTCTATGCCACGGGTGGGCTCGTCCAGTATCAGAAAATCGGGATCTGTGGCAAGCCACCTGGCCAGTATGACCTTCTGCTGATTGCCGCCGGAAAGCTGCTTTATCAATGTTTCCGGGCTGGGAGCCTTGATGGACAGAAGGTCTATATATCTGTCCGCTATCTCAATCTGCTTTGCCTTGGAGAGTTTCTTGAACATACCGGTCTTTGCCTGCAGCGCAAGTATGATATTCTCCCTTATGGTCAGATCCCCTATAATGCCCTCTGCCTTTCTGTCGTCAGGCAGCATTCCCATCCCCAGGTTCATTGCGTCAATGGGTTCTTTGATATTGACTTCCTTATCCTTTACCTTGAGGGTGCCTGTGCTGGCCCTGTCTGCCCCATAAATGGAGCGGGCAAGCTCACTTCGTCCTGAACCCAGGAGTCCGCCTACTCCTATTACTTCTCCCTTATGTATTTTCAGGTCAAAGGGCTTCACTGTGCCGGTGTGTGATATGCCCTGAGCCTCTATTTCCATCTCCGCATTGCTTAAGTCTATGCTCTCCCCCTTGATCTCTGCGAGGTCGTCCAAGTCCTTGCCCATCATGGCCGCAACAAGCTTCACCCTGGGCAGCTCCTCCACGGGATATTCACCGACCAGAGTGCCGTTACGGAGCACCGTGATCCTGTCACATACCGCATAGACCTGTTCAAGGAAATGGGTTACGAAGACTATCCCCACGCCCTTGTCCTTTAGCATGAGCATAAGCTTAAAAAGCTTCTCCACTTCTTCCTCGTCCAGGGAAGATGTGGGTTCGTCCAGAATAAGGACCTTGCAGTCCATATCCACAGCCCTGGCTATGGCCACCATCTGCTGTATTGCCAGGGAATAATTTTCCAGATTCTGTGTCACATCCACAGAAATCCCCAGATCGTCCATTATCTTCTGCGAACGCTTATTGTAGGAGCTCCTGTCTATAGTATGGAGCTTGGTCAGAGGCTCCCTTCCGATAAATATATTTTCTGCCACAGATAGATTCGGGCAAAGGTTAACTTCCTGATAAACCGTGGAAATACCCACATTCTGCGCATCCCTTGTGGAATGGTTCTTTACAGGACCGTCTATCCCCGCCACATGCATTTCGCCGGCCTCAAAATCATTGATCCCCGTCAGGCATTTGATGAGCGTGGATTTTCCTGCCCCATTTTCACCCATCAGCGCATGGATCTCACCCTTACGCAGGGTAAAGTCCACACCATTTAGCGCCCTGACTCCTGGGAAAGTCATGGTAATGCCCCTGGCCGTAAGTACTACATTGTCCTCCATGTACCCTCCTTTTTAATCCTTCTCTTTTCTACGAAAAGGGGAGGCCCGTTATACCGGGACCTCCCCTTCTGGTTACCACAAGCTGAATCCGGTCAAACTATTTATGAGTATAACCCTCTTCAGATTTCATATCAACCTTAGTACTGTGCTGCGATAACGTCGTCTGTAACCTCTGTCATGGTCTGGGCTTTGCCGTCGATGGAGAAGTCTACGATCTGGTCAGGAAGTGCGAACCAGTGCTCTTCCATATAGACTTCCTTCTCAGGCGTGCCGCCGCTCTGCAGGGTCTTGATAACTTCTTCTACGAAAGGAGCTGCAAGAGGATTGCACTCGAAGTCTGCGGAAATCTTTCCGGCCTTTACCTGCTCTAAGCCTGCGGTGCAAGCGTCGAAGGAGATAAGAATGACATCGCTGCCAGGGCCATACTTCACGCCGGCATTGTCCATAGCTGTCATGGCGCCAAAGGCCTCATTATCATTCTGGCAAACTACTACATTGAACTTGCCCTCATAGGACTTGCAGTATGACTCCATAACCTTCTGTCCACCCTCTTCGGTGAAGTCGCCGGTCTGCTCGTCAAGGATCTTCCAGCCTTCCCTATCGGCTATCTCTTTGAAGCCCTCGGAACGGCCAAGCTGTGCAGATGCGCCTGTGGAACCGGAGATTACCAGAGCGTTGATCTCTTTGATGCCCTGCTTCTCTGCATAGGCCTTCAGCCACTCACCGGCTGCCAGACCCTCGGTCTTGAAGTTGGAGCCTACCCATGCTACATACTTGTCAGAGTCGTCAATGGTACGGTCGATAACGATGACAGGGATCTGTGCCTCTTCGCACTCTGTAAGAACTGTATCCCAACCGGTTGCAATGATAGGATCGATGATGATGTAGTCAACCTGCTGCTCGATGAAGGAACGCACTGCCTCTTTCTGCGCGGCCTCGTCATTGTCACAGTCCACGAAGTTCAGGTCATAGCCATTGGCTGCTGAGAATACATCCTGGCAGCTCTTTGTAGATGCGGTCCTCCAGTCGGACTCATGACCAACCTGTGCGAAACCTACGCTGATAACCTCTCCATTCGCTGCGCCGCTGGCCGCCGCATCTTCTGCGACTGCCTCTTCTGCCGCTGCCGCATCGGGAACGGTCTCTGTGGCGGCTGCTGCATCATCTGCAGGAGCTGCCTCTGTTGCGGGAGCCGCCTCCTCTGCCGCAGGAGCTGCTTCCTCTGCCGCAGGAGCCTCTGCTGCAGGAGCTGCCGGCTGCTGCGCTGCTCCGCAGCCTGCAAGTATCGCCGCCACCATAGCTGTGGACAGCACTGCGCTCAGTAATTTCTTTTTCATAATTTCCCTCCTTAAATGGATAAATGTACCGGGAACGGGAACTGTATCTAACATAAAAATCCCCACGCCCTGTTTACAGTATGTATTCTAAGCCCCTAAATGTGAATATTCCATGGACAATTTTTTGTAAAGAGTTATTTTTTTTACTAATTATTCAAGGTCTGTTCACAAAATTGTGGATTTTTTATTTGAGAAGTTAATTTTTTTCCGCATGCGCTCTCATCTCGCCCTGCAGTCTTGAAAAAAAATCCACGGCATCTTTTGTGAAGTTAGGATCTGCACAGTGCCTTCGGGGATATTTTTTATGCGCAGACTTTTGGAATCTTCAGCACCACCCTGGTACCTTCCCCATATACGCTCTTGAAGCTAAGCCCATAGCCCTCCCCATAGTTTAGTTTTAGCCTCTCGGCCACATTCGCAATGCCAAAGCCCTTATTGTCCCCTTGTGGCGCTTCGGCTCCCGCTGCCAGCCGGCGGAGCCGCTCCAGCTCCTCCTCCTTCATGCCTATGCCATCATCCTCTACTATAAGCGCTATTCCCCCGTCATCTTCGGCAACGCTCACAGCAATGTGCCCCATGCCCCTTTTATTCTTGATCCCATGGTAAAGGGCATTTTCTACCACGGGCTGCAGCGCCATTTTCAGTATAAGGCAGTCCCGCAGTCCCGCTGGCAGTTCTATATGATAGGAGAGTATGTCCCTGTAGCGCAGCTTCTGTATACGCAGATATGCCTCTATATGGGAAATTTCCTCGCTTATATGTATGAAATCCCTGCCCCCGGAAAGAGTAGTACGGAAAAAACTGGACAGCGACGTGACTATCTCCGCCACATCCTCCTTCTGCCCATCCTCTGAGAGCCAGAGTATGTTGTCCAGGGTATTATATAAAAAATGAGGATTTATCTGGGCCTGGAGAAGCTTCAGCTCCAGTGCCCTTATGTTTCTCTCCTCATCCCTTATATGCTGAATAAGCTGCCCTATCTCCTCTATCATGGAATTAAAGCTTTTATTCAGCGTGGCGATCTCATTCTTGCCTGCCACATTCTCAGCCCGTAGCGATAGGTCGCCCCGCCCCACCCTCTCTGTTACCCTGCATAGCGACTGTATAGGTCGGGTTATGCTCCTTGTGATCATGAAGGACAGCAAAAATGCCAGCACCAGCACCAAGACCACCATAACCACAGTAGTATTCATGAGCCGCAGCCTATATTCCTCTATGCCCTTATGCAGGGCATCCATATTCTGTGTCTCATAATAGATGTATTCTGAGATTTTCTCCTGAATAAGCTCCGTAATGATGTGTATATCCGTGTCCAGACGGGACATATTCTCCTCATAGAAGCCTGAGACCTGCACTGTGGCATCTATGTCATTTACACGCTTTCTTAATGTGATAAGGAGCTTAATGATGCTGCGTATGCTGTCCCTGGATTCATTGGTCGATGCAAGGTCCTTCCTGTTCTCAAGCTCTGTCTCGGCATCCGTTATCATCCTGTCCGGATCCTTCATGCCAAGCTCGCTCTCCACCTCATTCTTGTGCATGGACCTAGCCACCATTTGATAGGTAACTGCGTCCATTTCCTCTTTGAAGGCAATATTATAGCTATTTATCCTGGTGACATTCTGAACGATGGCGTCATAGGCGCTGTAGACTTGATTTAACTGATAGAGGAGGAAAATGGTCATGATAATGAAGGGCAGCAGCAGTATAACGCTCATGGAGACGAGCTTCTTATTGAGAGGCAGCCCCTCCAGAAAGGCATAAGCCCCGCCTTTATGCCTCATGGCCCCTTGCGCGGTATTCCTTAGCCGTCATGCCCTGGGTCTTTTTAAATGTATAGCTGAAATAATGCGGGTCTTTATAGCCCACTTTATATGCGATCTCCGAGGAGCGTAAGCCCGTGGTCATAAGGAGCTCCTTGGCCCGCTCCATGCGCTTGCGTGTTAAGTATTCTATGAAAGTTATGCCCTTTTCCTGAGAAAAAACTGTCGAGAAATGATTAGGGCTCATATTGGCGGCCGCCGCCACCGCATTTAATGAAATCTCTTCCTTGTCGAAGTTCTCATCTATATATTTGAGGGCTGAATAGAGAGCCCCGTCACTTTTCTTTCTGGAACTTTTATCCCTAAGGCGCAGGGCCTCCAGAAGGCAGCCCCCTATATAGCCCCTCGCCGTCTCCACCTTTGAAAGCCCGGCGACCACGTCCTCTACCGGCTCTTCCTGCATAGCAGAGATGTCCCCTCCAAGCCCATTCACAAAGCGCACTATGCTGAAATACATATCCAATGTGAGATATTTGAGGAAAATAATGGAGCGCACATTTTCCTCTCCGACAGACTCAAAGACTTCCTGCAAAAAAGCCTCAGTTTCCCCCTGTGTGCCCGTCCTGAGAAACTCTTCCAGACTCTCCCTCACATTTTCATTTGTAGCTACCTTCTCTATATCCAGCTTTTCCGAAATCGCCTTCCCCTTAGCCCCATCTTCCCCGCTTGCTATTCGGTTCACGCCCTTTAAGAGCCGCCTGGATGCCTCCAGATCTTCCTTTACTTTATTTATGGTCTCCAATAGCTTTGCAGGCGTAATGGGCTTTAAAAGATATTCTGTTACCCCTAAGGACAAAGCCTTCTGTGCGTATGAAAACTCATCATAGCCCGAAAGGATTATTATCTTCAGCTCCGGCAGGGCTTTCTTTGCCAGCTCCGAAAGCTCCAGCCCGTCCATGAAGGGCATTTTGATGTCAGTCACCAGTATATCGGGCTTTTGCTCCAGAATCATAGGGTAGGCCAGCTCTCCATCGCCAGCTTCCCCCACGAATTCTATGCCCTCTTTTTTCCAGTCGATATGCCGCCGTATGCCGTCACGCATTACGATCTCATCTTCTACCAGAAACAGCTTGATCATATTATCCTCTATTGCGTTGACATTTTGCAATATCTGACTCACCCTCGTAGAGCAATTGAGGCTCCCTGCTACATGCTACTCGCCTTCTTCTTTCTCCACCCTGTTCAGCGTATCCTCATAGGTGTCGGTAGGCAGATCAAAATTGATGGCCTGGCCATAGAGTATGTCCATGAGCGAGTCCACATTGTCCTTAGTCACATATACTCCAAAGCCCTGTGACAGCAGCCTTTCATCCGTCTTTCCATAATAAATGCGGTCTATTACCATATTTGCCACATCAGGGCAGTAGTGGCTGGTCTCATAGTAGTTTTCCATATTCAGGGTAATATCATTGAAACCGCTGAAATTATAATAATCGGTAATCTCCGCGAGCCTCCTTAAAAAGACCAGATAGCCGTTTGCTATGTCTTTTTTATAGGTATGCCCGTTTAAGGGATGCGTAAATATCCTAAGCTTGATATTGTGCTCTTTGCAGAGGTCTATGATATCCTGTATTTCCTGAAATGACTGTTCCCTTGGAGAATAGTAGTCAGACCAGCTGGGCTTCACATTGGTAGCGTCAAACTGGGTTTTGATAGTAAGGTTTTCCGAACCCGTCTCCAACAGCCTCTTGCCATAGTCAAGGTCAGAGGGCTTATGCTCCATGACCACAGACACAGAATCCGTGAGGGTTATCAGATCCAGGTAGCTTAGATAAAAAGAGGCTTTTTCCGAAAGCGTCCCGTCCCAGGGGAAATTCTTCCTATAGAGCTGATTTAAATGCATGGCGGGATCCACGAAATAGCTGATGTCGTCCACGCCCATGGTTATATTCTTTGGAACTATGCCCCGTTCCAGCATGATATGAAGGTTGTCCAGATGCTCTGCAGGCGTCCCCTCAGAATAAGCCATATTGTAATATTTGCCGTCGTCTATACGGGAGACATCGAAAAATCCCATGCGGGAGGACCCAAAAAGGAAAGAATCGTATTTTTTCGGATTCTCCAGAATATTGCTCATTTTTACATAGATTTTATTGGGCTCTACGCCATTTGAGCGTATGTGCTTCCAATGAAACACATTATAAGGGTCCAGCCCTATGCCTATGGGCAGAAACACTGCGGCAAGTATGGCCGCAAAAACCATGCATTTAATAAGGAAAGTTTTCATGAATTATACCGCACTATATTTTCTTCATTCAACGTAAAATCATAGTAATTCAGGTCTGTCCGCTCAGTCCACCCTATGCCCTTCCAGAAGGCATTGCCCACGTCATTAGTCGTAAAGGCTATGAGGGCTACCTTATTTACCCCCTGCCTCCTCAGGGCATCCATGGCCATCACCACCATGGATTTGCCTATGCCCCGCTTCCTGTATTCCTCCGCAACGCAGACATGGTAGAAGGTGGCTCTCCTTCCGTCGTGCCCGCAGAGTATGGCCCCCACTATGCGCCCGTCCTCCTCTGCCACTATGGAAGTCTCAGGATTCCTTTCGAGAAAGCGATGAACCCCCTCCCTGCTGTCGTCCAGGGAGCGCATGGCAAAGCCCTTTATGGAATCCCAAAGAGAACGCACCCTGGGATAGTCGTCTATGGTCATTGTCCTTATGTTCATATTATCCTCTGCGGCAGATATATCGCAAGAACCTGTGCAACTAAACAGAATCCCCCTGACACATCAAAACATCTGATTTCTTAATCGACAAAAATAATCGGAAAGCAATTTTTTCCGGGACCTGCCCAGAAAGCAGCTTCATATCGGATCCTGAGTTTTTCTGATCACGGCACCATAGGTATGGCCGTAAGCCCCTGACTCTCAGGCAGGGAAAACATTATATTCATATTCTGCACGGCCTGTCCCGCTGCCCCCTTCACAAGATTATCCAGCGCTCCCATAAGTATGGCCCGTCCGGTACGGCTGTCAACCTTGAATCCTATGTCCACAAAATTACTGCCCTCTGTATGTCTGGTCTCCGGACATTCGCCATAGGGCAAAAGCCTTATGAACTGCTCCTTGCCATAATATTTTTCATAGGCCGCACTTATCGCGTCTTCCGTGGTCCCCGCTTTCAGGTCTGCAGAAATGGTAGAAAGTATGCCCCTCTGCATAGGCACGAGGTGCGGCGTAAAGTTCACCATGACGTCCTTTCCTGCGGCAATGGAGAGCTGCTCTTCTATTTCCGGAGTATGGCGGTGTGTAGTTACGCCGTATGCCTTGGCATTCTCATTTACCTCGCAGAAAAGGTTCTGCACCTTGGCTGAACGCCCGGCCCCCGACACCCCTGAGAGGGCATTTATGACTATGCTCTTTTCCTCTATCAGTCCCTCTTTCACAAGAGGGTATGCCGTAAGTATGGCACAGGTAGTGAAGCAGCCGGGATTGGCGAGAAGCCTCGTCTTCCTTATTTCTTCCCTGTTTATCTCGCATAGGCCGTATACCGCGTCTTTAACGAGCTCAGGCGAGCCATGGCTTAAATGGTACCACTTCTCATACACGCCTATGTCCTTTATGCGGTAATCCGCAGACAGGTCTATGAAACGGGCCTTATTCAGCATTTCCCTGTTCAGCACGGTAGACAGGTAGCCCTGGGGAGTGGCAGTAAATACCACGTCCACATCGCTTACGAGCTCCGACAGGTCCCTGTCAGTACAATCCATATCTATTATCTGAAAGAAATTCTTGTATATCTCCTTATAAGGCGTTCCCGCTGAATTTCTGGAATACAGCCATTTGATCTCTGCTCCGCCGTGCCCAAGTAATAGCCTCACCAGCTCATTCCCCGCATAACCGGTTGCGCCCACTATTCCTGCTTTTATCATACTCTGCTCCTAATATGTGTAAAATGCTTATAATAAATGTATCATAAATGAACTTGTCCCTAAACTGCATTATTTTAGAGCAGATTCTAAATAAATACAATAGACCGATTGGGAACCGCAAAATTGTGTATAAGCTTATCCCCTTATTTCCGCTTCATATTTCAGCCTGTATTTACCCTTACCCTTACCGGTTATCGGTACTACAACTCCCATGTCCCGAAGCTTTCTCATCATTTCGGCCGCTGTCGATCTTGCGCACCCAAGGATAGCTTCTACATCTGATGCTCCAAATACCTGATCTGCCTCTATGCCCGAATAAAGCTTCTCCATACTCTTTATAACGGTAATGTTATAGGATTTGTTCCTGCATATCTGCTTCAAGTTTTCCAATGATATCTTGTCATTTTGAATATCTGAAACCCGGATGTTAACCTCCGGCTTTTGGACTTCAATCTCCGACTTTTCGTTGTCAATGTCCGACTTTTCGACTCCAACCTCCGGCTTTTGGGATAGTGTGTGTATAATGGTGTAAATTGAAAAAAGAGCCAAAGTGCCCCTCTTTAGGTATATAATGTTAAACGACCAAATCCAACATAATACCGAGGAGGAAAACACAATGGCTCAACTCAATATTACACTAAATCAGGATGAAATTCTACAGTTGCTTGCAAATGACAGGAACGCTGCCTTTGCCAAGCTCCTTCAGGACAGCCTTAACAGCATCCTTAAGGCTGAGTCTGCGGCACAGCTTAAGGCGGAGCCATATGAGCGCACAGAGGAGCGTACAGGCAGCCGCAACGGCTTCAGGGATCGACCTCTCACAACCAGGATCGGCAGCATCACCCTGAGCGTACCGAAGCATCGGGGCGGCGAACCGTTCCATACACTGATCTTTGATAATTACGGCAGGAGCGAGGCCGCGCTGATTGTGACGATGGCTGAAATGGTCGTCAACGGCGTATCCACGCGCAAGGTCTCACAGGTGATGGAAACGCTTTGCGGCAAGACCTATTCCAAATCCACGGTATCAGAAGCCTGTAAGGAACTTGATAAAAAGGTCAAGGAGTTCCGTGAGAGACCTCTGGCTGGGGAGTACCCGTTCATGACAGTGGATGCCACATATTTCAAAGTACGCGAGAACGGCCGGATCATCTCCAAGGCTTTCATGATAGCCTATGGCACCAACAGCGAGGGCCATCGTGAGATTCTTGGCTTTGGAATATATGCGAACGAATCCAAGCGGACCTGGAATGAATTCTTGAAGAGCCTCAAAGACCGTGGCCTTCATGGCGTTAAGATGATTACATCTGATGCTCATGAGGGTATCCAGGATGCCGCCAGTAAAGTGTTCCCAGAAGCGGCATGGCAGCGCTGCCAGTTTCATTTTTCAAGGAACATCATCGACAAGGCTCCTAAGAAGTATCAGGCTGGTCTCGCCGGTGAATTGCAGGAGCTGTGGGGCTGCAAGACGATAGAGGAAGCCAGAAAGCGTAAGGATGCCATTATCGCTGATTATAAGGATGTTGCGGAGGAGGCGATGAACTGCCTTGATGAGGGATTTGAGAGTGCAATGAGCGTCGTGGTGCTTCCTCACTACCTTCGCAAGTATTTCCGTACATCCAACCATATAGAACGGCTTAACAAAGAGCTCAAGCGCCGTTCTAAGGTCATAGGCATATTCCCAAACGAAGCCTCCCTTATGAGGCTTATGGGATCAGTACTAGCAGAACGCAACGATGAGATAATCTCTCGGAAAAGCATCTTCACCAACAAAACCTACCAGGAACTGCTTTCAACAGATGTCCCGGCAAAGCTTATGCAGATTGCAACGGAGCAAAGGAATCTGCTGGCGGCATGAACGTACATTGAAATATATCAATAGCAGCATGATTTAGGCCCTCCGGGGGCTTAGGGCGCTGCCCTAAGAACCTGCAAGGGGGCTTGCCCCCTTGACCCCGCTTCCCCTCGTCGGGGAGGCAGGGAAAGAAGCTGTGGCTTCTTTCCGAACAATAGGGTGATCCGTGTCACTCCGTCAAGGGGCAAGCGGTTGTATTTTCGCCCAAAAGGCGGGCGAAAATCTCCACCGGCAAGTATGCCCCCTTGACTCCGTTCCCGCTCCCTTGCTGGAGCCGAACAATAACAAATGATATTCATTGTACCTAAGGCAATTTACACCAAATTTAGGACTTGACTGCCATCACTTTACAGTACTGCCACCAAATGATGTATATCTGTCAACATAAAAAATAGGTCTGAGCGTTACCACACCCATACCCATCAAAAGAAATGCATATTAAAGAAAATGGGGGATATCTGTCCGCAGCGCAACGTATC
>JAGBNO010000110.1 GCA_017634355.1 Lachnospiraceae bacterium | reverse complement strand
CGGTCAGTATAGACAATTCCGTGCATCTGTCCGGTCATGCCTATGGAGCCTGCTTCCGGATACAAACCCAGAAGCTCGGAAAGCATTTCTTCTGCCAAAGCTGCAAGCTTATCTGCATCCTGGATGCGCTCCCATGCGTTGGGGGATTGGAGGAAGCATGGGCCTGAAAATCTAAGCCCTTCTGAGGTTCAGATAGCCTGCCGTCTGTCACACCTTAGTGTCGAGGGTGACACCCTTGAGCAGGATTTTAACATGGGTTTATATACCTGTAAAATAGGGAAAGTGAAGTTTTTCTTTTGTGCAATTTGCACAAGTTCTATCATCGGACACGAAAATGTAAAAAGGGAGATGGAATATTGTGGCGTGCTGCGATTTTTAATATAATTGTCCCACTAATTTTCGGAGGATTTTAGTATGCTAAGGTGCGCATCGTTCTTTGCAGGTGTCGGCGGGATTGATAAGGGATTTGAGAAAAATAAACTGTTTGATATAGTTTATGCCAATGAATTTGACCTATATCCCGTAAAAACATACGAGCTGAATTCTGAACTGAAGGTTGATTGTCGTGATATTCATGATGTAAAAGCAGAGGAAATTCCTGAATTTGACGTCATGCTGGCGGGGTTTCCGTGCCAGGCCTTCAGCGTTGCAGGATACAGAAAAGGTTTTGAGGATGAAAAAGGAAGAGGGACGCTTTTCTTTGAGTTGATTAGAATTATTAAGGCAAAACAACCTCAAATTGTTTTTTTGGAGAATGTAAAGAATCTTGCAGGGCATGATAAAGGAAATACCTTCAGGGTTATCAGAGAGGCTTTGGAAGCCAATGGATATCATGTTAATCCTATGGTATTAAATGCCATGGAATATGGGAACATACCACAAAACCGTGAGAGGATATATTTGGTATGCTTTAAGGATGAAGAGGTATATCGGAATTTTCATTTCCCTATGCCTATACCGCTAAAGAAAAAGCTTTCAGACATAATAGATTTTAATATGCAGATGGATGAAAAATATTATTATACTAAAGGGAAATACAAGGGGGACATATATGAGCAGCTTGTCGCCGCAATGGATGATGAAAATGCTATTTATCAGTGGCGAAGAAAATATGTAAGGAAGAACATGAGCGGAGTAGTTCCTACATTGACGGCAAACCAGGGAGAGGGAGGCCACAATGTCTGTTTAATTAAAACTAAGCATGGAATAAGGAAGATGACGCCGCATGAATGTTTTAATACACAGGGATTTCCTGAGTCATTTAAGCTGCCGTCTGATATGAGCGATGCAAGGCTATATAAGCAGGCTGGAAATTCAGTCTGCGTATCTGTTATCGAAAGAATCGCAGATAACATAGCAGAGGCATACCGGAAAAAATATGGAGAATAGCAGGTATGGAAAATGCCTGTTTTGATTTTGCATACGGAATGTCTTATGGTAAAGAAGGAGAGCATCGGGCATATCGTGCCAGACAGGGCGGTGTGGCATGGGCTTACAAATTCTGTACTCAAAAGCGGCATGGCCGGAAATACGCTTCCAACCATGCCGCTTCTTTTGTCGATCGCAGTCTTTTGAATTTTTTACATTTCCTCTATATCAAATGAGAAGTCGGTTATTATTCCCTCATTATAATAGACGGAGAGCAGGAATTTATTGCCCGTGGAGGAGTAGACATCGTATTCCAGATTGTCCTCGCTGGCATCGTCAGGGGCATTCAGGTCATAGTCTGTGATGCCGAACTGGGTGAAGAGCTTGCCCAGGTCCTCGCTGTACTTCATTATTTCAGAGAGCTGGGTGCTGGAGGGCTTGTCTATACCCTCGAAATCGGCCATATCCTCCTTTGCGGAAGCCTCGTCTCCCTCATAGTAGGCGGTGAGCCATTTAAGCCTAGCCGCGCTCAAGTCTGTGCCGCTCTTTTCCTTTATGGCCGTCGCGCCGGCCGCCTTCTGGTCTACGAGGGAGCTTTCGGTGGCGCTCACACTGATGTATACCTGGCCTTCGCTGCCCAGTGTCGCTTCGCAGAAGTAGCTTCCATCCTCCACAGTGCCGGCTAAGATATCGTGGTTTTCCTCCACGACTTCTTCCATCTCCGTATCGGAACCTGCTGAATCCGCGCTTGCAGAGGCTTCTTCGGAAGCGGCCGCTTCAGAGGGTGCCGCATCGCTGTTTCCGGCTCCTCCCCAGCCCGACGAACCCGTGCCCTGGCAGCCCATGAGGGCAAGGGAGAGCAGGGACGCTGCGCAAACTGTGGCAATGATCTTCTTTTTCATAATTCTTTCCTCCTATCACATGTCTTTTTGAAAACTAACAAATATTGTAACTGTTATTCAGCGCCTTCACGCATCGGAACGCTCCGCCTTCCTTGAAAATACAGGAAATCCAATCAATGGGCAAGCTCCTCGCTTGAATTTCCTGTATTTTCAAGGGGTGCTGAATAGTTAACAAATATTTATACTTATTACCATTTGAGATCTTAAGCTTGAAGATTAAGTAGATGCCTCAAATGCTTCGGTGACAAGATAATCACTTTTTCCCCCTAAGTCAATATACGCAAATGGACTTTAAGACAGTTTTAAGCTTCTTTTAAGAATTGGCGTGGCAATTTCCCCTCTAAGGTATTATACTGTAGGGGTACCGGACTTATATCCGAGCTATTATATACGGAGTCCATTAGGAGCCTCATTTACTCTACAGGAGTTAGTCAGACATTGAAAAAACCGCCGCAATAGAGGAGTGGCACTGTAATTTAGTTTAGTAGCTTTTGGCCAGGCTGTTTATAAGGAGAATCTTATGCTTAAAGAATATGTGAAACCCAGTTTTCCGGAGAAAGAGGAAGTAAAGAGAAGGCTCAAGGAAGAGGAGGATAAGCTTTTTTCATATCAGATGCAGATAAAGGAGAAAAAGCTGCCGGTAATGGTCATCTTTGAGGGCTGGGGCTCTGCCGGCAAGGGAGGGCTCATAGGCCGCGTCATTCGCATGATAGACCCGCGCTTCTTCCAGGTGGCAAGTCTGGAAAAAGGAGCCACGGAGGACGAGCAGCGCTACCCCTTCCTGTACCGCTACATGGTGGAGATACCGGAGGCCGGCCAGTTTAAGTTCTTAGACACTTTCTGGATGAGGGAAGTGACTACAGCAGTGCTTAAGGGGGAGATAAGCGACGAGGAGTACGAGAAGAAGATAAGGAGCATAAATACCACGGAGAGGCAGCTTACGGACAATGGCTACCTCGTGCTGAAATTTTTCTGCCACATAGGGAAGAAAGATCAGAAAAAAAGGCTGGACCTGCTGCTTATGGATAAGGACACCCGCTGGAGGGTGAATAAGTGGGATAAATGGGAAAATGAGCACTACGATGAGTGCCTTTCCGTCTATGATAAATACCTGAAGGATACCGACAGGTCAACTGCGCCCTGGTACATCATAGATGCAAAGGACAGGAAAACTGCGCTCCTGCAGGCCTTAAGCCTTTTGAATCAGGGGATAGATACGGCCCTAAAAAATCATTCCGTTGCAGTTCCCATTTTGCAGAACACCTATCCCCTTGTAAGTATGCCCAAGCTCAAGGACATACCCTTAGACCAGTCTGTGCCTCAGGAGGAATACAAGGAGAAGCTGGATGAGCTGCAGAAAAAGCTAAAGTATCTGCACAATAAGATATACAGGAAGAAGATACCTGTGATAGTGGCATACGAGGGCTGGGATGCCGCCGGCAAGGGGGGCAATATCAAGAGGATAACCGGAGCTCTGGACCCCAGAGGCTATACAGTGCAGCCCATAGCGAGCCCTGAACCCCATGAGAAGGCGAGGCACTACCTCTGGCGATTCTGGAACAGGCTTCCGAAGACAGGGCATGTGACTATATTTGACCGCACGTGGTACGGCAGGGTGATGGTGGAGAGGCTGGAGGGCTTCTGCTCCGAGAACGACTGGCAGAGGGCCTATAATGAGATAAATGAGTTCGAGAGGGAGCTTACTGACTGGGGCGCCATACTCATAAAGTTCTGGGTGCAGATAGACAGTGAGACACAGCTCTCCCGCTTTACCTACAGGCAGAATACGCCTGAGAAGCAGTGGAAGATAACCGATGAGGACTGGAGGAACAGGGAAAAGTGGGACCAGTACGAGGATGCGGTAAATGAGATGCTGGAAAAGACCAGTACACGCACTGCGCCCTGGCATATTCTGGAATCCGTTGACAAAAAGTATGCGAGGTTAAAAGCCTTGGAGATACTTATTAAAGCCATCAAGGAGAGATTATGAACTCTGCTGAAGGTGTAAGGATACTTGTAGTAATACCGGCCAGGGGCGGTTCCAAGAGGATACCGAGGAAGAATGTGCAGCTTATGGGGGGTAAGCCGCTCATACTTTATGCCGTGGAAAATGCCCTTTCCCTTAAGGATTTTTACGATGCCGACGTGGCTGTATCCACTGATGACGAGGAACTTGCCCATATAGTTGAAGCAAAGGATGTGGAAGTACTGAAGAGGGGTGAGAAGCTGTCATCCGACAGAGTGACCCTGGATCCCGTTATTTATGACAGTGTTATCCGCATGGAAGAAAACAGCGGAAGGCAGTATGACATTATCATTACCATGCAGGCCACTTCCCCTACGCTGAAAAAGGAGACCCTGAGAAGGGCCGTCGAGCATTTCTTAAATAGCGATTTTGATACGCTGATAAGCGTGGTAAATAAGCCTCACCTCTCATGGACCAGAAAGGACGGCCTCATACTCAAAAACTACGAGGAAAGGCTGAATTCCCAGGAACTGCCGCCGAACTACTTAGAGAGCGGGGCCTTCCTCATGACCAGGCGCTCTTCGTTAAAGGAGAATTCACGCATAGGGGAGAAGGTGTCCATATATGAAACCAGCCCTGAGGAGGCCATAGACATAGATAACTATGTGGACTGGATAGCGGCGGAGGCAGTGCTCAATAGGAAGCGCATACTTTTCCGCACGGTGGGTAAGCGCCAGCTGGGCATGGGCCACATCTACCGCTGCATATCCCTGGCATATAAGCTTGTGGGGCATGAGCTATTATTTGTCACGGACAGCGAGAGCCGCATGGGCATAGAGAGGCTGAAGGAGTCCTTTTTCCCATATAGGGTAGTTGAGGACGACGATGATTTTGAAGACGTGCTGGTGGACTTTAAGCCCGACATAGTGGTAAATGACATATTGGATACTGACGAAGGCTTAATGAAGATGGAGAGGCGGCACACCAAGAGGATAGTAAATTTCGAGGACACGGGCAGCGGGGCCTATCTGGCAGATGCGGTAATAAATGCCCTTTACGAGAACCATGCCGACAAGCCCGGCAATGTCTATGAAGGCTCTGACTATTATTTTATAAGGGATGAGTTTCTGGAGGAGACGCCGAAGGAATTTTCTGAGGAATGCCTGAATATAATGGTGATCTTCGGCGGTGCTGACCCTTCTGACCTTACGGGGCGGCTCTATGACATTGCCAAGGTGCTGCATGACAAAATGCCCAGGGCAGAGTTCCATTTCATAATAGGCTTTGCCTACCTCTATCCCGAAAAAATTAAGAGCCTGCCTGAAAAAAATATCTTTGTGCACAGGGATGTGAAGAGGGTCTCCAGCTTTATGAAGAAGTCTGACCTCGCGATCACGAGTCAGGGCCGCACCATATACGAGCTTGCCAGTATGGGAGTGCCCGCCATAGTGCTTGCGCAGAACGACAGGGAGGCCGAGCACGTCTTCGGCGGCATAAGGAACGGATTCATAAACCTGGGCGTGGGCGAGAGGACGGATGCCATAACCATCATAAAGACCATACAGTGGCTTGCCGATACTCCTAATGTGCGCAGGGAAATGCGCATGCTGGAGCTGGATAAAGAATTCACAAGGGGGCGGAAGAGGGTCATAGGCCTTATTCTGAATGACGAAGAGTGCGTGTGATGTTTATAAATGCCGTCTGCGGCAGCGGCAGCACGGGACGCATAGTGACAGGCCTCATGGATGCCCTGGAGGAGCAGGGCGTGGAGACTCTGGCGGCATACGGCAGGGACACTGCGCCTTTAGAATACAATACCTATAGGATAGGCAGTGACCTGGATGTCTATGTCCATGGGATACTGAGCCGCATAACCGACAGGCACGGGCTGTATTCTAAGGCGGCCACTGTGGCCCTTATAGATAAGATAAGGGAATTCAAGCCAGACATCCTGCACCTGCACAACATACACGGATATTATATTAACTATAAGCTCCTTTTCGATTATATTAGAAATGAGTATAGAGGAAGGATAGTGTGGACGCTGCACGACTGCTGGGCCTTTACCGGCCACTGCAGCCATTTTTCTTATATAAGATGCGATAGGTGGAGGACGGGCTGTCATAATTGCCCTCAGAAAAATGAATATCCGCGCTCCATGCTTATGGACAGCTCAAAGTTTAATTATAGGCTCAAAAAGGAGCTTTTTACGGGCATAAGCAAGCTGGAGCTGGTCACGCCCTCTGAATGGCTTTTGAAGGTGGCGGCCCAGTCCTTCTTGGGGGAGTATCCGGGGCAGGCCGTGCCCACTGGCATAGATCTGAATACATTTAAATGGAGAAGGTCGGATATACGTAAGAAATATGGAGTAGGTGAGAAGCCCCTCATACTGGGTGTCGCCAACCCCTGGAGAGAGAGGAAGGGCTATAGCGACTTCCTTCGGCTTGCCAGGGAAATGGGAGCGGACTATAGTTTTGCGATGATAGGTCTTAGGCATAAGGATATGAAGGGCCTTCCCCAAAATGTCATAGGCATAGGGCATACTGACAGCTTACAGGAAATGGTGGAGTGGTACAGCAGCGCCGACATATATGTGAATATGACTAAGGAGGACACCTTTCCAACGGCAAATCTGGAGGCCCTGGCTTGCGGGACGCCTGTTATTACTTATGATGCGGGAGGGAGTCCCGAATCCCTTAATGATTCCTGCGGCAGGGTCGTACCCTGCGGGGATATAGAGGCTGTGAAAGAAGCGGTATTGGAGTTGCTTGGGCTGCCAATGGCCCACATGGGATCGAGCGGCACACCGGAGAAAGCTTTGGCTGCTTCTGCTCTTGCAGATGAGAACGTAGCTTACGATCTCCAACAAAAATGCAGGGAAAGGGCGGAGCTCTACAGCTCTAAACGGCGTTTTGCCCAGTATCTCGAAAAGGTATACAGGATATGAAGAAGTTCTGCCTGCGTTTCCAAAATAGCATACGGCTTCTCTTTGAACTCCTCATATACGGGGGCTCATTTTTTCTGTTATTTGCGCTCTTGGGCATAGAGAACAGGCAGGTCTGCGTGCTCTCCAGGACATCCGTGATAATGACCATAATGTATATTATGGCGGTCTACCTCCTGACACGCATCTACGGGGGCTTTGTGCCGGAGAACAGCAGCAGCCGTTCAAATACGCTTTCCGTTGGGCTGCCGATAATGTTCTCTTCCTGCGCAAGCTATGTGATCTTCCTCATAATGAGCGTAAATGACGCGAACGCTCGCAGGTTCCAGTTTAAGTCTTTCGGCTATTTTTTTGCGTCCCTGGTTCTTTCCGGGCTATTTTCCGCATTTATTGTAGGGATAGGCGACAGGTTCTACCGCTGGCTTTTGCCGCCTGAACGGGCCATAGTGATAATTTCCAAGGCAGGGGACGAGGCCGAGGTCCGCAGGGTGATAGCCGCATACGGGAAGCGTTATCAGATAGAGAGCGTGAGACACTTTGACGCACCCGACATACATTCGCTTATCAAGGGCTCAGATGCCGCATTCTTCTACGATGTGCCGCCTGAGGAGCGGTGGGATCTCGTCAATTACTGTTATAAGCACCGCATAAATGTCTATCTGAATCCGGAGATAGCAGATGTGGTGGAAATGGCGTCTAAGCAGATGCTATTTATGGATGTGCCCTTCCTCGTGCATGCGGCCCGCAAGATGACCTTTGAGCAAAGGGTGGTAAAGAGGCTTTTAGATATATTCCTGCCACTTATAGGCCTTATAGTGACCAGTCCCATACTGCTCCTCGCAGTGATCATGATAAAGCTGGACGATGGGGGGAGCGTTTTTTTCAAGCAGAAGAGGGCTACTATAAATGGCAGGGTCTTTGAGATAATAAAGTTCAGGACCATGAGGGAGGATGCGGGGGTCTTTTCCGCTACAAAAGGGGACGACAGGATCACAAGGGCCGGCCGTTTCCTTAGGAAATACAGGATAGATGAGCTGCCGCAGCTTATAAATATCATAAGGGGCGACATGTCCCTCGTGGGGCCGAGGCCTGAGATGCTGGAAAATGTGAATGAGTACGAGAAGGAGCTTCCTGAGTTCCGCTACCGTCTCCGTATGAAGGCAGGGCTTACGGGCTATGCGCAGATAGTCGGGAGGTACAATACCTCTTCCAGGGACAAGCTCATACTGGATCTCATATACATAGAGAATTTTAGCATACTTCTGGATATAAAGCTTTTGTTCCAGACGGTCCTCGTGCTTTTTAACGCTGAGGATTCTACGGAGGGATTTAAGAGGGATAAATGCGATGAAAGCTGATGAGGCTTTTTTGGTTAATACAAGTGTCGTCTGAAAACATTGAAATACAAAACCATGAAATGAAAACATCGATCATAACAGTTTCCCTGAATT
>JAGBNO010000109.1 GCA_017634355.1 Lachnospiraceae bacterium | reverse complement strand
AGTACTCGAATTGAATACTACTAACTAAAAATAGGGGATCCCGCCGGGTGGCGGGGTCCTCTTATTTTTCTCTCTAAGTGAAAAAAAAGAGGGTCATGGAGCAAAAATCTTTCCAGCTGTGCAGTTGAAATCTGAGTCCGCATAAAATCTATCTTCTGCGACGAATTAAAACGCTTTTGAGGAGCAGAAGATAGATTTTATGCGGACGGGGCGTGAGTCATCCGTACAGTTGCAAATCTTTATCAAGAGAAAATGCAGAAAAACATATACGGTGGCACTTTGATAATATTTTCAGCCTGCATATAGTTTTTCGGGTGGATGATGTACGACTGGGCGATACGTTTGGAAAACAGAACTTTAAAGTCGTTCAGCGATGTAGTTGTGTAGTTTTTTGACGACTTGACTTCGATGGGGTATATCTTGAAACGGGTCTTGCTTTCATTGGAAAGCAGGCTCTCCAGTCCCTGTTTACGCCCATCTCAGCAGTCACAGCGAATCGCCGCAATTCTGCAGGAATGTTTTCTTTCACCCGCTTTATTGTCCTTATCATAGCTAATGCCGACCAGGACAACCTCGCTGCCATAACCCTTCAGGCAGTCCGGATACTTTTTTTTCAAAATCTGGCCAATAGCCCCCTCAGCAGAATCGTTCCACTTGAGTTCCACAACCAGCGCCGGCCAGTCCGAATCATGTTTTGGAAGATACACAATATCGGCATAGCCTTCTCCCACAGGCAATTCTTCCCACTGAAGGTAATGATCCCGGTAAGTGTAATATGACAGCTTTATTACGCTCCTGAGACTGTCTTCTTTATTGTAATGGAGAGGCGATGTCTCCTCCCTGTGAATCTTTTCGATCTGGACCGCAACAGCTTCTTCTCTCCCCTCAATGGTGTCCAAAAAAAGCTGATCGCTCTCCTGAAGCCTCTTCAAAGTCTCCGGATGTTTCACTTCCCGGATGGATTTCTGGAATTCCAGTTTGATCTCCTCATTTGGAATACGGACCGTCTTCTTTTCCGAATCGTATGCCAGGTAACCCAGGTGGATCATCAGCGTCAGTACGTCATCCCTGCCCCTGAACGTGACAAGGTCGTTTGCGAACCCGTTCGTATTCACCTTTGCATCCACGCCGCCGATAAGTTCGGCGATGGTCCTTGTCATCCCATTATAATCTTTGCTAATGTACTCCATCAGTCCTTCTGCGGCCGAGGTCTCCGTCCAGTAGGAATCGAAATCATCGTTGTCAATCGCCTGCATGACAGAATTGGGGTTATAAACCGGACCTACATCTTTGAATTCATATCCGTCATACCATTGTTTCATCATGTTGAAATCCGCACCGTGTTCTTCACAAAGCCTTTTGACTTCGTTTTCGGTGAATCCGACATATTCCCCAAAGCTGCGGGGTTTGATCATTGTATATTCTTTGAAGTCTGATATAGCAGATTGCGAACCATCCTTTTTGATTGGAAGGATGCCCGTCATATATGCAGCTGCAAAGATTTTCGAGGTTGTGCCACTGTTTTTGAACAGCGAACGAAGAAATTCAAGGTATTCTTTCTGAATAGCGGGCTTCTCTCTGATCGGCGCATCCCATTCATCTATCAGTATCACAAAGCGGTTTCCGGCTTTTTCCACCGCATCGACAAGTGTTGAAGAAAAATCTTCCTTCGGTGAAACCGTCGGGTACTGCAAAGAGACTTCTTCCGTAAGAGTCTGGATCAAGAAAGGAATCAACGTATTATAATCCTGCGTATAGGGCTTAATCCCTGTCATATCCCAGTATATGACATCATACTTATTCAGATGCTTATTATATGACGGATCATCTGCAATACAATATTTGCCAAACAGTTCATGTGAATCACAGGTCTTATCGTAATATGCGCACAGCATCTGGGCGGCATAAGACTTTCCAAATCTACGGGGCCTGCTGATACAGGTCAGATTTTTCGTAGTTCCAATCGTTCTGTTAAGCAAGCCGATTAATCCCGTTTTATCTACATAATCACTTTCTATGATTCTTGTAAATCCGCTGTTTCCAGGGTTTAAATAAGTCCCCATCCTCTAGGCCTCCATTCCCAAAAACATATTATATTTGTTCCAACTGTGCATTTCAAGCATGTTGCACCCGCTCTTGACAAAAGGCCAGAAAAATTTTAAGATTTATTCGTTTCTAAACGGCAATGTTCTTTGCCGTTATTTCCTAATACTTTTTATTTTTTGGACACTTTGGACGCTACGGACACTTCGGGCACTTTGGACACTTTGTACACTTCAGGCACTTTGAGCATTTCGGACACTTTGGACACTTTGGACACCTCGGACACTTTGTATGCCCTTGGATCAGGAATAAAGGAGGTGTGTTTCAACCCTTGCTGATAGGCGGCAAATATGAGATAAGGAAAAAACTGGGCAGCGGCGGCATGAGCGAGGTGTACTTGGCGGTAGACAGCCGCCTCCACATGAAATGGGCTGTGAAAAGGATAGACTGCAGAGACCCGAATAGGCCGTTTCTCGCAGACTCTGTCATAGCAGAGGCCAATGTGCTGCGCTCCGTGAGGCAGGAGAACCTGGTGCGCATTGCGGATATTTTTAAGGAAGGGGACTACTGCTACCTTGTCATGGATTATGTGGAAGGGCAGGTGCTTTCTGAGGTTGCCAGGCGGAATCCCGAATATGTGAAGAGGCATGCGATCCTCTGGGCGGAGCAGCTATTAAAAGCATTGTCTATCCTGCATAAGAGGAAGCCGCCAATTATCTACAGGGACATGAAGCCTGAGAATATCATTGTGAGACCTAACGGGAGAGTCTGCCTCATAGATTTCGGCGCAGCGAAGCGGCTTATAAACAGGGGCGGGCGGGATGACATTTCACTAGGCACCAAGGGCTTTGCGGCACCTGAACAGTTTACGGGACTGTCGGATGCGCGGAGCGACATATACGCCCTGTCGAAAACGCTGGATAGCATTACGGAGGGGCTTAAAATGGGCGGGGGCTGGCAGCGGGTAATTAAAAAGGGGATGCTCGAAAACCCAAAGGACCGCTACCAGAGCACAGAAGAATTCCTTCATGCACTGCAGGGCTTAAAGAGCATGAAGGTCAGGCTGATTTCAGGACTCATTACAGCGTCCCTCGGCCTCATAGCGGCAGGGGGAATTTCATACGGTATGCAGATGGAGAGGAGGGAGAGGGAGACAGCGGATGAATACATGCGCTGCGTGGAATCGGGGAATGAGGCCGCATTCCGCCTAGAGGACGAGGTGGCAGAGAGCTATTTCACAAAGGCGATAACGGAGATAGACGGCGGGAGAGAGGAGGCGTATTATGGCTTACTCAATGTCTATAGGAAAAAAAGGCGCACTGAAGAAGGCTTAAACCGCCTGGACAGCTATTTTGACAATGACTATGGGGGCGTAAGGGCCATGGGCGGCCTTATTTATGAGTGCGCCCTGACGGCCTTCTATGAGCTAAAGGACTATTCCAGGGCAAAGGCATATTTCGACAAAGTGCCGGAGGGCGATTATCCTGCGGCAGATTATTTAGCCGAAATCTCGGCATTCTTGAGTTCATTTTCTACAGATCCAGATAAGATTTTCCAGATATTAAAAGATTTCAGAAGTTATATGAAGGAGTGCGGCGACATTGAGGTTCGTGCCAGAGATTCACTTCTCTATGCGGAGGCCTGCCTGATTATTTCAGACAGCCTCTCAGGGAGGAATGCAGGCATAGTTTTGAGCGAAGGAGCGGAACGGACAAAAGAAGTGTTGGAATTTACAGAAAAGAGGCAGTTAAAAGGCGAGTACAGGGAGCAGTCCCTAGACATGCTATCAGCCATATACAGGCTCTTAGGAGAGAAATTTCCCCAGAATAAAAAGAATTACTACATGGAGTCATTGCAGTACAGCGAAGAATTCCTGTCCTTAAAGGGGAAAGGGCGGGCAGGGGTAAAGCTACTATCCATGGCGGGCATGTATGAGGAACTGGGCTCCTTTAAGGAGGCTGTAAAGTGCTATAGGCGTTACGAGGAGGAGGAGCCCCTGATGCAGAGAGATGCCTACCTTGGATACCTCCATGCCCTGAGTAAGGAGGGGAACTATGGCGAAATGCAGAGGGTATATGAGAAAGCCCTAAGCTTAAACGGCGTAGAAGAGGACATTGAATTTAAGAAAATTATGGGAACCATAGAAAGAAGCGTGCAATGACGAAGGTGGTTTTACGAGCCATGCTTACACTTATGTCAACTAAAGAAAAAAGTGGCCAATAACGAAAGTGGTTTTACGGACTGTACCCATACTTATGTCAACCACAGAAAGGAAGGGCTAATGAAGAAAACGATTTTACGGGCTGTGTTCTTAATTATGTCAACCTTGGTTTTTTATATATGCCAGGAGCGGCCTGCTAGGGCTGCACAAAAGCCCCTGACCATACGTGATGCCGCAGGGCATGAGCTTATGTGCAATGATGGGGTGATAGAGGCTACATCTGACATACTTTTTGAATTTGGGGAATTAAAGCCGCCAGAGGCGGCCACACTTAGCTCCAATGGGGGAGGGTGGATGCTTACAGCCCTGGAGGGCGAATCAGAGTTCCACGGGACGCTGGACCCTGTGGAGAATGACTTCTACCTCTGCAGCGTGGCTAAGGACACGGTGGTGAGGTTTCTCTGGCTAAATAAGGGAGACAGGAGTACTGCAGAGGTCACGGAATTAGATGCAAGCTACAAAATACACTTTATAGAAAAGCCGGACTTTCAGGCTAAGGCAGAATTTCATTATGGGGAAGCTGAGGAAAAGGACAGGATTTACCTAAGGGGGGATGAGCCGGAGCTTAAGGTCACTGCCGCTCCCCACGGCTTTACCTTCGTTTCCATAGAAGGGGATGGGGAAAATGAGACCTTTGCCGTTGGGGCGGAGGGATTTAATAAGATTTTTGAGGAAGGGAGCTTCTATTTAAGTGCCTGGGTGGAGGACGGAAATGGGCGGCGCTACCAGCTTCCCCTGCCTTTTACGGCTTTTACCTATGATGCAGCGGCACCCGATGCGCCTGCCCTTTCCATTTCTGCTGTGGACAGCGTCATGTCCAGGGACAATGGGGACATCATAACTACGGGCAGCGTACAGCTGAATGCCACAGGAAGGGACAGCCTCTCCGGAGTTGACCACTTCACCTTTTACATGCCTGACGGCTCCCATGTCAATGGGGACGGGATAAGGATAGAGCCCGAATTTGAAGGCATAATAAGGGCTGTTGCCGTGGACAGGGCTGGATATGTGTCAGAGGAGACCATAACGGCAGGAAGGCTCATACTGGATTCCAAGGCGCCGGCATTAAAGAACCACGAGGTGAAAGATAATAAGGAAAAAGGCGGCCTTGAGATAGTTTTAAGCTGGCAGGACAGCGCGGCGGGTTTGGACTCGGTAGTAGCGAGATTGAATAATGAGAAGATGTGGGAGAAGCTCTATGACGGGAGCAGGGCTGTAGAGAAAACAGACATTACCATTAATCTTTCCAGAATAAAAGGCACTGGAGGGGAATTAAATATAGAGGCGAAGGATCTGGCAGGAAATATGAGGTCTGTACGCTTTTCCCTAGAAAAAGCTAAGGAGGAAAAGAAGGAAGAGGCAGAAGAGAAGGAAGAAGATGATGGGGAAGAAGATGAGGATGAGGAGGAAGATGAAGAAGATTATGAGGAAAATGAGGAAGAGGAAATAGAAGAAAAGGATTTCACTGCCCCTGAGCTTTCCATAGAGGGATTCGAGAATTTTCAGGTGACGAGTGAGGCCGTGGGGGTAATTACCCGTATGTATGACGATGAACCGGACGACGCCATGACCTATGTGAGGATAGAGAGGCACGGGAAGGACGGAGCGCTCATCAGTGAGCGCATATTAAAGCCGGGCAGCGCATGGATAAGGGATGAAGGCAGCTATGTGGTGGACTTTACGGCTTTAGACAGGTCTGGCAATAGTTCCAGGCTTGTAAAGTATTTTACCATAGACCGTTCTGCGCCTGAGATAGACTCCCTCGCAAATCTCAACCAGAAGCGATTCCTGTCCTTCCTGTTTGAGGGGGAACCGGGGACACTGGTACATGATTACAGCTATGTTAAGAGCACGCTATATTTAAATGGGAAGGAGTATGACGGCAGCAGGGTGGATACCCCTGGCCGCTATATTCTCAGGCTCAAGGCCAGTGACGAGCTGGGGAATGCTTCCGAAGAAAAGGCAGAATTTCTCATAGTAGGAAGGGAGCCGGACAAAGAGGAAGCGGTTCTGGAAGGGGATTCTACGGTTTCTTCCGGAGACCTGCCGGCAGCAGGAGCCGCAGTCGTAAGGGAGAATGCGCTTGAAGAGCGAGAGAGTGTGGGAGATTTAGGGAAGAAAACGATTTTTACTCATGATAAAGACCATGCACCGGCTGTGAGCGAGGATAGAGCCGCTCAAGCATTGGCAGGAGAAGATATGGCTAATGAGCCGGATAGTACAGAAAGCCGCATGGTCAAGAACGGCGGGCAGGATGGTGGATTTTTAGGGTGGCTCATAAATTTCTTTAAGAATCTATTTATGTGATGTTGGGGCAAAAGCAGTAACTTCAAAGTCGTGCCAGCACGATTTGCAAAAACATAGTTTGACCCTAACATCATTTATATGAGAAAAATCCTTTGCATTTAACATACTCCAGCAATAAGGCACGATATCTTTTGAAGTGTTGTACTATGCACAAAATGCTATATGGTAATCATAATTACTAAGTGATACAATACGAGGAGGACAAGATTGAAGAAGGGGAAATATGATATTCAAGAATGGCTGAAAAGCAGACAAATAAATCTTTCTCCGGAGGAATATGCCACTGTTATGAGTGAGTTTAATTCACACATGTCGGATATGGACCGAGGGAGACTCCTTGTTACAAAGCCCATAGGCAATTATTACTATACAATTGTAAACTATGGATATAATGACTATATGGTTATAGGTAAATGTCCTATTAATGAGGCAGTGGAAGAAATGTGGGAGGATATGTAAATGGGAGAAATCGGAAAAAGGCTTATGGTCCTATTAAAAAATATTTATGACAACCATGATTTTGTCTGTGGGGCTATGAGTAATTGTGCTGTCAAAGGTGGATGGGAGAAAATGTATAATATAATTACGCTTGCAAAAAAACAGGGTGACATTATTACAGCAGATGGCATACTGGCACTGTCATTGAAAATAGGAGGGGCAGAAGAATATGGAATTGCTCTGGAAAGCAATGCGGAACTTGCAAAAAGCATAGACAGTCATTTTCTTGCAATCCCTCGATAATTATAATAACATAAGGGGTGGTGCAAAAATACAAGGGGGGGAGTCTATTTTGGAACAATAAGGCAAGCCCGTTGTTTCAAGAATAACTATATGCAAGGAGGGTCGGTATAGCAACCTGATTTTCTAAGGAACTGTGCAGAAATAGCTTTTAAGTCCGGCGCATGGCCGAGGCGGAACAGATCCTGGATAATTGCGGACAGCAAAAAAGGGGGGAGGTATCAGTAGCAGTTATGGGTAAAACTGGAAGAAGGGTACTGATAGTGGATGATATGCCGTCTATCCTTACGGATGCCACAGAGCTCATCGGGGACAGGTACGAGCTGGAAACTGCGGCCTCCGGTAAGGAAGCAGTGGAGAAGGTGAAGAGCTTCAAGCCCGACATAGTGCTAATGGACATGCACATGCCTGACATGAACGGCATTACCTGTATGGAGATCATACACGGAGAGGAGGGATTTAAGGACCTGCCAATAATTATGACGATGAATGATGTATCTGTAATAACCAAGGCCAGGTCTTATGACCACGGCGCGGTGGATTCCTTACAGAAGCCTTTTATCAAGCTGAATCTTTTCAGGAAGATAGACATGCATCTCAAATTAAAGGAGATAGGCTGGCATTTTGAACTGTAATAGCGGAGAAAATTATTTAGGCTGCGTAAGGCGGCCAAAAAACCATGAATATGCGCATTAATAAATACCTGTCTGCGTCTGGCGTCCTATCGAGGCGGGAGGCGGACAGGTATATTCTTGCAGGAAGAATTACTATAGATGGCAGGACCGCCACTATGGGCGAAAGGGTGAGCGGCAATGAAGAGATAGCTGTGGACGGGGAGACTGTTAAGAGCCCGGAAGCAGTGGAGAAGGTGGTCTTAGCCTATTATAAGGAAAAGGGCGTAGTCTGTTCAACCGTGAACCAGGGCAGGGAGAAGAACTGCATCATTGACAGGCTTTCTTATCCTGTCAGGGTATATCCCATAGGGAGGCTGGACAAGGACACGGAGGGGCTCATACTCTTAACCAATGACGGGGAGCTTGTAAATAAGCTCCTAAAGGGCGTATACGGCCATGAGAAAGAGTATGAGGTGACTCTTAATGAAAATATTTCTGATGATGTCCTTTTGGCAATGGAAAGGGGCGCTCTGCCGCTGCTGCCGGACAGGAAGAGCCGTCCCTGCAGCATAAAAAGAATAGATGAAAAACGTTTCCTCTGCGTACTCACCGAGGGCATGAATAGGCAGATACACCGCATGGCTGAGTATTTTGGCCATAGCGTGGCGGCCTTGAAGCGGCTCAGGTTTGGCGGCATTACCTTGGATGGCCTGTCGCCGGGCGGCTACAGGGTGCTGGATGAGGCAGAGATAAGTGGGCTGAAGCGTAAAATCAGGTAACTGCGGCCACGTTTTTACCAGCTAAGCCGGCCAGTGGCCAGGGCAAGGTGGGAAGTGGCTTCTGAATAGTTAGGAACTGTTACAGAATAACTTGTACATTCTGCTTGTCTTTTTGCCCGATAGAGCTGTTCAAAAATCAGTTACATAGCCCGCTATGCGCCTGATTTTTGAACAGCCCTCTCGGACAAAAATACAGCGCATTATGT
>JAGBNO010000108.1 GCA_017634355.1 Lachnospiraceae bacterium | reverse complement strand
ATATCGTAGTATTCTTGAATAAATGTGATATGATGGATGACCCTGAGCTTATCGAGCTGGTGGAGATGGAGATCAGGGATCTGCTGAATGAATATGACTTCCCCGGCGATGATATCCCTATCATCCAGGGTTCTGCCTTGAAAGCTCTTGAGGATCCTAAGGGTGAGTATGGCGACAAGATTATGGAGCTTATGGATGCAGTAGACAGCTACATCCCTACTCCCGCCCGTCCTACCGACAAGCCTTTCCTTATGCCTGTTGAGGATGTCTTCACCATCACCGGCCGCGGCACTGTGGCGACAGGCCGTGTAGAGCGTGGTACCATACATCTCAATGATGAAGTGGAAATCGTCGGTATCCGTGAAGAAACAAGGAAGACCGTCGTAACCGGTATAGAGATGTTCCGTAAGCTCCTTGATCAGGGTGAGGCCGGAGACAATATCGGCGCACTTCTCCGCGGTGTTGACCGTAAGGATATAGAGCGCGGACAGGTTCTTGCAGCTCCCGGAACAGTTACCTGCCACACCAAGTTTACTGCTCAGGTATACGTCCTTACCAAGGATGAAGGCGGACGCCACACACCTTTCTTCAACAATTACCGTCCTCAGTTCTACTTCAGGACCACGGACGTGACCGGTGTGATTTCCCTGCCTGAAGGCACTGAGATGTGCATGCCTGGCGACAATGTCGAGATGACCATAGAGCTTATCCATCCTATCGCTATGGAGCAGGGTCTTACCTTTGCTATCCGCGAAGGCGGCAGGACAGTCGGTTCCGGCAGGGTTGCTTCCATAATCAAATAATCAAAGCCTTATATTTATAGGGTACTGCCACAATAATTAGCTGTGAATTTTCTGCAGTTAATGAGTGGCGAATCCAAAGAAAACACGGCTGTGAAAATGGGAGTTCTATAGCACCTGTTTTCACAGCCTTTCTTTTTTACAATTAAGAAGAGATGTTTGAAAGAAATGCTTGACAGCAATATACAACAACCAATAGAACTTATGCCTTTCAAACGGATATTTTTACTTCAGAATGCGGCAAAAAAGATACAATGAATGAAGACCAGCTTAAGCAAGTTGCCATTGAGAGATTTACAAACATTCAAAGAATAAAAAAGCACGGACAGGAAGAGATTGATTATCAGGAAAAGATTGCCAGGGCTGAATTACGGGCATTTGGTATTTCCACCGAAGAACTGGAACTGACATCAAACTAATTGCGAAAGATGGTTTTCGCAGGCGAGGCTACGAAGATTTATAGAGGATAAATGGAAAGAAACAGCAGCTTTTTGCGCCGAGAATTTAATAAGGCACTGTTGCCGGTCATGGGTTCTGTACTGGGTGGCACAATAAATACCCTGATAGACTCAGCATTTGTCAGCAGGCGGCTCGATGCCTCAGCCCTTGCTTCAGTAAGCCTCAATATGCCGATTTTTCTGATGCTCTGCACCGTGGGCTCATTATACGGGGCAGGCGCCTCTGTCTCAGCAACCCATGCCCTGGGCCGGAATGCCCCTGAGGAGGCATCCAAAATTTACCATTCAGGCCTTTTCATGGCGCTGCTGTCCTCAGCCTTTTTCATGTTCCTTGGAATTGCTTTTTCTGACAAAATAGCCACTCTCCTATGCCATGACCCATATCTGTATCCAATGGTCAAGGACTATTGCATGGTTACGCTCATAGGCTCACTTCCCTATATACTCATCTATTTCCCAGTATATTTTCTCCAGCTTGCCGGTATAGATATGTATATATCGCTAACCATGGGAATAATGGTCATAAGCGACATGATTTTAGACTGGCTTTTCCTGTATGTACTGAATTGGGGCGTTGCCGGAGCGGCCCTTGCCAGCGTGCTTTCCATGCTGCTGGCCTGCGCCTACGGCTTCTATTATCTCCAAGATAAAAGGAGGGGCTTTAATTTCGAACTTAAAAAGCTGCGCCCCCGCATGGTACACGCTATAATACTCTTTGGAAGCTCTTCAGCCCTCGGAAGCCTTCAGGATGCCGCAAAGCTTCTGATACTGAACTGGATACTCTATAGATCCGGAGCGGCGGCGGCGCTTGCAACCTGGGCCGTCATAAACTCCCTCATAGAAGTATCCCTCACGATAACGACAGGCATACCCAGAACCGCAACCCCCCTCCTCGGCATATATGTGGGAGGACAGGACAATGACGGCACGAGGCTCCTCATACGCGAGGAAGCCCGAACAGGGGTAATGCTCTCGCTGATCTTCGGCCTCTTAATAATACTTTTAAATCAGCCCATAGCCCTCTTTTTCAAATTGAACCGGCCACTAATCTTTATCCCCGTAGTCTGCCTTGCCGTGGCCATTCCATTTGAGACCCTGATTTCAATACTGGGCTCATATTACAATACTTCAGGCCATGTCCTTTTATCAAATTTCACGATGTTCCTTAGGACCTTTGCCATGCCCCTTGGCTTCGCCCTGATATTGCCTCTGTTTAAGCTTCCAATATGGCTCTTTATGCCCGTGTCCATGATATGCACACTGGCAACTGTATATATAACAGCAAAGATAATTATAAGAAAAAGCAAAAAAACTAAACTTCCGCTAAATTCCATTCTCCTCCTTGACGACTCACTGGAAAGGAATAATAAGGTCATGAGCTTCTCCATTATTTCTTCTGACGAGTATATCTGCAAGGCAAGCGAGGATATTTCCGAATTCTGCATAGAAAACCAGATGGAGCGCAAAAAAGCAACCCGTATGGCGCTTGCCCTGGAGGAGGTCATGACAGTGATGGTCAGAAAGTCCCTGCGCTCACAGAACGCCCCTGTGGACATAAGGGTTTATGTCCTGGAGAAAAGCATGGGCTTAAACATCATGTGTTTTGGAAATTATTACAACCCCTTTGAGGAAGCGGCAGAGGATCCTGATAACGAGGCAAATATGGGTGTACAGATGATTAACCGCATTGCAAAAAACTGTCATTATCTATACACTCTTGGATTTAACATTTTAGCAGTGGATTTATAATTACAATGAGTATTAAAGATAATATTTATTCCTATTTCACGGGAAAATACATAGAAGGCGAAACAGACCTGGACCGCCTTGGCACTCCGGCGCTATTAAAGATATTCAGGAAAAACATGACTGACTATCTCTCAGCTTTTCACCCCCCAAGGCTGAATAAATCTCAGGAAAGGTCAGTAAGGGATTATTACGCAAGGTATTCCAAGACGGATCTCATTTATCACAGGGTATATACAGACTGGCATGGGGAATTTCATGCTGAATATATGCCGGACGACCTGTATTATGGGAAGATCGAGCCATATTTCTGCGACAGGCTCTTTTCCAAAAATATAGACAATAAATGCTACTACCCGCTGTTCTTTTCTTCCGCGCCTCAGCCTAAAACTTATGCCATGCGCATTGGCGGTAAATGGCTTGATGGAAATTACAGCTTTATCGACATGGACAGGCTCTTTTCCATAATTAAAGAAGAAGATGAAGCGGTCTTAAAAAGAGCTACTTTTTCCCAGGGCGGCCACGGCATACTCTTTCTCTCAGGAAAGGATAAGCTGGAAAAGCTGCGTGAAGCAATACAGGAAAATAATGCGGACCTTATTATCCAGGCTTCCGTAAAGCAGCATCCCGTTTTCGAAGAGCTGCACCCCGGCTCTGTAAACACTCTGCGCTTTATGTCCCTTCTCTCTAAGGACGGCGTTAAGATTTTTGCAAGGGCAGTGCGTATTGGCAGGGGAAATGCCAGAGTAGACAATTT
>JAGBNO010000107.1 GCA_017634355.1 Lachnospiraceae bacterium | reverse complement strand
TATTTCATCTGACGGCAAGGAATATAATTATTATATATTGATAAGGGGTTCGGATATTTTTTTCAAAGATGAACTTTGCGTAGACAGCGCCGCACTTGAGGAAAAAATAAAGGGCTTTGACCGTACAAATACTATTGTTATTCACGATGATTTCGCAGTTTCTTCTGCTTATCATTTAGTTACAGGCCTATTGGATAGTTCAGGAATACATTACATAGAGGAAAGCAACTGATGGAAAAGAGGAAAGCCATTCTTTTCTTTATCATAATAGCGTCCTTTGCCTTAGCGGGATTTGGAAGAAAGGAAGTGAGGCTCTTAGACGGCGGCAAGCTTATAGACCTAAGCCGCGCCATAGGGCTCGCCCGTCCCGGAGGAAGGGCCGGAGATACGGAGGGAAAAACAGGTGTATCGCCCGATTCCATTAAGAGTGACGATGAAGGGGCTTCTGGGAAAGGCGCGGCGGATGACAGCACCAGTCCCATGGCCAGGAATATAGTGATAAGGATTAGGGGTGAAGAGATTTATTATACATACGGGAGCAGTATTCAGGATAAAATTAGTGAAACTCAGCTGGAAAACAGGATAAGGACGGACTTTTCCTCCGGAGGGCGCGTCATTCTTATGGACGATTTTGCGGAAGCCCATGCCTACAGGAATGTCTGCTCAGTTTTAGATAAATTGAAAAGTGAAACCGGCCTTACTTATGAAGAGGGACAGCCGGCGGTCGGGGAGTGACGCATGAGAATGAGAAAACTTTTTTTCTTATTGTCCATTTTTCCTATGACATTTTTCCTCTGCGGATTCTTTTTCAATGATGTTACAGTTTTGGTAGATACGCAGGAGAACCGTGTATATGAATATGCCTCAGCGGATGTGATGCAGGCAGATTTCGTAAAGGATTATGATGCCGCTAAGAAAAAATACGAGAATGGTTATTATGTCATTACGGCCAAGGCGGGCATGGCCGCAAAGGGGGATGGTGCGGTTATTGCAGGCACGCGGCCTGCCAAAGGGGAGCGCATAATATTTTCCTGTCCTGAGAACCTGAGGGAAGAGGCATTAAAATATAAGGCAGATGAAAATATAGGCATTTATGGAAAGATTTCATTTAGATTTTTTGATAAAGAAGTTTATTTTGAAGCTGAAAAACTTTTTTCTGTAAAAGGGGCAATAAAAAACGGGACTTATTTTCTTCTGGACGGTTCAACAATAGATAAAAACAGCATGAGCAAAAGGACGCTGGACGGAGGAAGGGTGAGCTTCCTTATTCCCGCCTCATGGAAAGAGACAGAGCACTCTATTGCAAAAGAAGGCATAGGGACTATAGAGGGATACCAATATGTCTTAAACCAGCTTCCGGACAATATGGACACTGTGCCTGAATCATTTTTTGTCTGCTACTTTGACAATGCTTCAAGGCTTGAAAATGCAGATGATAAAAAGGAAACTGCGCTCATAGAAAAAGCTATTATTAATAATATTTCCGGCGAGGGCAGGGCGGATACGGCCAGGCATAAGGAAGTAAGGACATATTACGGGGCCAGGTATGATTATTATATAAGTTCTTATACTGATGCGCTGGATACGGGTGCCAAGGGCTACCATGCCGAGTATATTTTTCAGAGGGATGGCGACAGGGGCCTGATTATGTACCTCTATGTGTACAAAAATGCAAAACATCTGTCGGATGTGATGTTCGTAACACGCTTCCTTGGGGCTGGGGCGTGAGATGGGTTAGTTTCTGTAGGTGTGTTAAAAGTTCGTTCGTAACACGCTTCCTTGAAACTGGGCCGTGAAGGCGATGGCGGTGTTTAGATTGCAAAGTAACAGGCAAGGGGATTCATGAAGATAAGGGAGTCGGAAGAGCGGGATTTTGACCGTATAATGGAAATATACAGCTATGCCAGGAATTATATGGCAGAGCACGGAAATCCACATCAGTGGGGAGAAACTAACTGGCCGCCAGAGGAACTTATACATAGCGACATAGCAAAGGGTGGAAGCTATGTCTGCGTAAATGAAAAGGGAACTGTGATAGGGACATTTTTCTTTGTCCAAGGCAGGGATATTGAACCGACATACAGGGTCATAGAAGATGGAAACTGGCTGGACGATGGCCCTTACGGCGTGGTCCACAGGATAGCCGCAGACGGGTCCGAAAAAGGGATAGGCTCTTATTGCATAAACTGGGCATTTAAGCAGTGCGGCCATCTGCGCATAGATACCCACGGCGACAATATTGTCATGCAGAATCTTTTGAAGAAGCTGGGTTTCACCCACTGCGGAACAATCTATGTCGAAGAAGATGATTATCCCCGAATGGCATTTGAGAAAATTTGAGCTGCATTTGAGTAAATTTAAGCTGAGAAGAGTTTATTTATCATACAATCAGGAAAGAGAGGTTTTATTAAATGGCATGGTATGACGAGGCAATTTTTTACCACATCTATCCCTTGGGGCTATTGGGGGCGCCTAAGGAGAATTCCTACAGCGAGGTCACACATAGGCTGAGGGAGCTTGACCCATGGATAGGGCATATAAAGGAGATAGGCTGTAATGCGCTCTACATAGGGCCGCTCTTCGAGTCTGTAGGGCACGGCTATGAGACCACGGACTACAGAAAGCTGGACTCCAGGCTGGGGGACAATGAGGACCTTAAGGACTTCGTTAATAAGTGCCACGACAATGGCATTAGGGTAATTCTCGACGGAGTTTTCAACCATACAGGCAGGGACTTCTTTGCTTTCAAGGACCTGAAAGAGAAGCGGGAGGGGTCGCATTACAGGGACTGGTACTGCAATGTGAACTTCTATGGGAATAATGAGTACAACGACGGCTTTTCTTATGACAACTGGGGCGGCTACAATCTTCTGGTGAAGCTGAACCAGAAAAATCCTGAGGTGAAAGGCTATATCAGCGAAACCATACGTTTCTGGGTAAAGGAATTCGACATAGACGGCCTGCGGCTCGACACCGCTGATGTGCTGGATTTCGACTTTATGAAGATGCTACGCAGCATTGCCATGGAAGTAAAAAGCGACTTCTGGCTCATGGGGGAGGTCATACACGGAGACTATTCCAGATGGGTGAATGAGGGGACGCTGCACTCAGTCACGAACTATGTAATGCATAAGGCTTTCTACTCCGGACACAATGACCACAATTATTATGAGATCGCACATACGCAAAAGCGGCTGGATGGCATGGTGGGGAACGGCTTCAAGCTCTACAATTTTGTGGATAACCACGATGTGGAGAGGATATATACCAAGCTTTGGAATAAGGCGCATTTCACTCCCGTGCACATACTTCTCTATACCATGCCGGGCATTCCGTCCATATATTACGGCTCGGAGTTTGCGATAGAGGGAAAAAAGGAGAAGATGTCGGATGCATCGCTGCGACCTAAGCTCAATATAGCTGACTATAAGGATGCGGTAAACAGTAACCCCGCGACCAGGCTTATAGCCGCCTTGGGTAAGGTAAGGAGGGAGACGCCTGAGCTCTCTTATGGTGATTATAAGGAAGTTTACTTAAAGAACAGGCAATATGCTTTCTCAAGGAGCTATAACGGAAGGACGGTATTCGTGACCGTAAATAACGATGACAATAATTCCGTTATATACCTGCCTCAGGGGAGCGCACAGATTTATATGGGAGCCCTTTCGGGCGAGCGCATAAATACAAATGGCGGCGGCTTCCAAGTAAATATAAAGGGGAATTCTGGAGAGATCTGGGTGCCTCTTGACGAGGGCGGCGTTAGGGAGCCTGCGGGAGAGCCTGGGACTGTAGTACAGGGGCTCACGGTAACTCAGGATGCGCAAGGTGTCATGTCTGGTAATGACGGGACACAAGCACATCAGAACGGGGATTCTGGCAATGCGGAATCGGCGCAGCCTCAGGCGGCAGCTGCTGCTACAGTAGCGCAGGAGGAGACGCAGGGGCCAGGTGCCGTCGGGGCGGCACAGGCGACAGGTAATGCAGGGGAGGCTCAGGGCAGCTATGCCGATGGTGTCATAGACGGGCTGCAGGAGGCCATCATAGCCATTATGGAGAAAAACGGGCCGGTGACGGACCAGATGAGAAAGGACGTGTATGACAACAGGCACCACGATTCCCTTATAAAGTGGATACAGAGCTTCAGATGAACTTTTTATTCCTTGCCAACAGCTAAAGGGCAGATTATAATATGCCTGAAGCTTTTTCGGCATGATTTTCTTAAGGCAGTCTGTGCCCATGGGCACATAACTGAATAGTTCCTTACAAATAGTGCGGCTTTATGAAAAGGAGGCAGTTATGAAAAAGAGATTGTGGGCAGTTGCAATGGCCTTTTGCTTAAGCCTGACGGGCGCAGTTCCTGTTATGGCGGAGACTGAGGCAAAGCCCAGGGTATTTGTAAGCTTCGTCTCTGCGGGGCAGAGCGTTGGCAAATTCATTTCGCAGGGGACCAGCACCACGGCTCCCGAAGCCGTTTTTATGCCCGGCTATACTTTCTGTGGCTGGGACAAGCCCTTGAATAATATACAGTTCAACACACAGTTCAATGCAGTATACCTGCCGGACTATGTGGGCGAGGCGGCCATAGAGGCCAGAAAAAAATCCCTGCCTTCTCCCGCAATATCCAAAACGAAGGTGGCAGATCCGGTAGACTTGAATACTGATAATGCTGTCTGCCTGCCGCAGCAGGCCGCGGCCTTCACGGCCCAGGCCATGGCGCAGGCGGCAGGGCTTATGACCAGCGCGGCCGCCCAGGCACAGGCCGCCCAGACCCTGCAGCAGGCGGCAGTACAGGCATCGGCGGCGGCCAGCCAGTATGCCCAGGCGCAGGCGGCGCTAAGCAATATAATG
>JAGBNO010000106.1 GCA_017634355.1 Lachnospiraceae bacterium | reverse complement strand
TTGTACATAATGCGCTGTATTTTTGTCCGAGAGGGCTGTTCAAAAATCAGGCGCATAGCGGGCTATGTAACTGATTTTTGAACAGCTCTATCGGGCAAAAAGACAAGCAGAATGTACAAGTTATTCTGTAACAGTTCCTAATATTACATAGATGCATTCAAAAGGTTTTTCAGCTGATAGACCACATCATCCGTGCCTGCGTTTATGGATGCCGCCTCATTGATATTTGACAAGCGGCTTAGTGCCTCAGAACCTTCATAATTATAGTTTATCGTATATACCGGCACTTTGAGGCCAGACACCACATCCTCTATCTCCTTATAGCTGTAGCCTGAATTCGTGTCGCCGTCTGAGAGCACGAAAATAATAGGCTTGGCATCCGGCACCTCCGGCAGCTTATCCTCTATCATCTTCAGCGCAACTATGACGCCATCATAAGTGGCAGTGCCTCCGGCTGCGGAAAGCCCCTCTACGCCGCCCTTGAAATACGCCTGCTGGGTCAAGTCGAACTTATTCAAGGGCACCTGTATGGTAACGTCACTATTGTAGCTCACGAGCCCTATGTAGTTGTCGGGAGAGATGTACTGTATACTGTTTATGAGACTCTCCTTCACCCCAGCTATGGGAGTGCCGTCCATGGAGCCCGATTCGTCACAGACAAAGACACCCACCACAGTCTTACCGGCATCCTTTTCTTCCTTATAGAGTCGCCTGGCCTCTATAAGGGTGGAGCCGTCCAGGTCCTTCTGTTCATAGCTGTAGTCATCCCTGTCATTAAAGCCATATTCGGCGGCGGTTTTTTTTGCCTCTTCTGTTTCACAGAATTCCTTAAATAACTTCACTATCTCATATTTATCCGGCTCTGCCGGAAGCATCATCACGAGCGGATTGTCATGGCGGTAGCCAAAGGGCGTGGCGGTATAGTTCCGCTTTAAGGATGCATCATTATTATAGGTCTGCATCTCCAATACAAAGCCATCGAGGGTCCCCCTGCTTGCGGCCTCCCGCATCTGCATGGTATTGTAGGCCACCAGAGGCACATTATTCTGGAACTTTGCGAAGCCCTCTGCGGCCGTCGATGAAAGCGGATTGTCATTGTCATAGCGCTGCAGGGTGCTCACAAGGAAATTTAGCCCCGTGCTGGACACAAAGGGATTCGTATACCCCATAATGAATTCTCCCGACTCTGTGGCCTCCACCACCGACTTTAAGTCCACGCCGCCGTATTTATCCACGAATTCCTTGTATTTCTTATTCTCCAGGACTATGCATGCCGTATTCCCCACGACACTGTCATCCACCGCCTCCACCTCCTGTCCATAGGACTTAAGCATATCTACCCACATCATGTTGGAAGGCGTGAATGCGTCAGGCACATAGCGGCCTGTCCTTATGTAGTCCACAACGAGTCCGCTGGTCAGATTTCTAAGCTGCACAGAGACCTTTTCTCCGTTCACCTCATGCCCTGCGCTGTTGAACTGCTTTGCCATGTCTGTAAGATAGGCGTCTGCCCCGCTACCCGCCTTTTCAGGGGAGGAGGCTATCTCAGCATAGAGGCGGGTAGACGCTTTTACGCTTATGCTGTCATCTGTTATAGGGGGAAGCTCTGACCCGTCATTCTCAGAATCGGTGAATTCCACGGCCGATTTTTTCGGAACTGCGGTCTCCGGCGACACCTTTTCATACATTTTATTCAGTTTGCTTGCGGCGCTCTCCTGGGTCACGTCCTTCGTGGACTTGCCTAAGTTCCTCGTGATGTAGAGCCCTCCGAAGATCACGGCAGTGGCAATGAGTATGCCAACTATGGGAAAAGTCTTGTTTTTACTCATATCCCCCCTCCTTTTTTAGGAGCTGTAATATTGCGTCTCCTCCACAAGATTTGTGAGCTCCTCTAAAACCGCACTGTTGTCATCCGCCATATCCTTAGTATCCATCTCACTCAGTTCTGCCGACAGGGCATCCAGGTTTAAGAGTATCTTTTCATTCAGCTCCACCATTTTCCTTATTGTCTCCTGATTTCGCTTATAGAGCCCATACTTCTCCTCCTGCAGCTCATCCGGTATATTGTCTCTCTTATGCCTTCCTGAATCTATTAGTTCAGAAAGCCTCCTGAAACCCTCCTCGTCAAACATCTGCATGTGCAGCGCTATTGTCGCGGAATTCTTCACCACCGTGGACAGCGACTCCCTCACTGCTCCGTGGAATTTTTCATAGCTTAATGACCCCGGCGGAAACTTTTTAGCTATCAGCACATCAAAGAAAGGCCTGTACTTCTTTACCCTCATAAGCTGACCAACCGCATCCCGGCACACCTTCTCCATCTCAGGGCCCTTTTCCACCTTTTGGAGCAGGTCTATGCACTCATCAGCTGTCGCTACCTTCTCAGGCTCTACCATGGGAAGGGCCTTATTGCTAAGGAAATTCGTCTTTATCAGCCCATAGCATATACCCAGTCCCCCAAGTATGCTGATCCCCGCCTTTAGGATACTGGGGTCAGTCGGATACCAGCCCAGAAGCCCCGGCGAATACAGCACAACGGCCGCCACTCCTAAGCATATATCTGTCAAAATCATGCGGACTTCTTTTTTCCCCATGGAGCCCCTGGTGCCCTCCTTATACGGCAGTGTGCCATGCTTCCTAATTAAGCACGGTATAGCAAACGAAGCTTTATATTGCACTACCAGAGGCCGACAATGACATAAACAGGGCATTACCGGCTCCATCTGGCAGTTTCTAAATCCGTTTGCTATAATACCACAATATCGCCCAATTTGCATTTATCATTTTTGTGGATTGACAAAAGACAGCCTTTTAATATATAATGCTTCAGTGCTTGACGCAACACACATTATTCAGGCTTTGGAGAAGTACTCAAGAGGCTGAAGAGGCGCCCCTGCTAAGGGTGTAGGTCGTGAATAACGGCGCGAGGGTTCAAATCCCTCCTTCTCCGTGCTGTGAACTGCCCGGAAAGCTTTATTTTAAGGCTTTCTGGGCAGTTTTATTTTAGTTGGAATCTGGTTACATGTGGTTACATTTTCTGCCTTCCTTAAGCATGGCCGCTGTATGATTCACTTCCACATAGCTCACTATCCCGTTTGAGTCCTGCACTGCCTTTATCTCATCTCGCCAACACGCATTCCTGCGTGCATTGCAAGCAGTATTTGCATAGTTTGGCATCACTTCGCAACCATCATCCCACCACGGAATTCTGCGAGGAGATCATTTCCTAAGAAAAATCAAGCATTTTTTTCGGTCTTATTCTCAGGATCCTCCTTTTGGTATACCTTCTCCTTCAGCCGCTTCTCGAAATACTCTTCCGGCATGGGCTTGTCAAAGAGATAGCCCTGGACCAGGTTCACGTTCAGCTTCTTCAAAAACTCCACCTGCTCCCACTGCTCCACTCCCTCTGTGATAACGCTCATATCCAGCTCATTTGCCATCTGTGCGATGTGGT
>JAGBNO010000105.1 GCA_017634355.1 Lachnospiraceae bacterium | reverse complement strand
TACATAATGCGCTGTATTTTTGTCCGAGAGGGCTGTTCAAAAATCAGGCGCATAGCGGGCTATGTAACTGATTTTTGAACAGCTCTATCGGGCAAAAAGACAAGCAGAATGTACAAGTTATTCTGTAACAGTTCCTAAGTATAAAATGAAACAAAGAAATCAAATTTTGTTCGATGTGGGGGCATAAAACGTCCGCTGGACGTTTTATCTATCGTCACCGCCCTCATATACAGTCATTTTTGAAACATTCGAGCAAGCTCGGTGTTTCAAGAATGACTGCATATGAAGGGGGTTCTGAATATTAACGTTTTTGGCATATAAAGGGAGATGTGATGAAGATACAGCTTCCGAGGGATGTACAGCATATAATTGGCGTGATAGAGGACGCAGGATATGAGGCTTATGCCGTAGGCGGCTGCGTGAGGGATGCCCTGCTTAACCGCACTGCGGCGGACTGGGACATAACGACTTCGGCAGAGCCTATGGAGATTAAGCGGCTTTTTCACAGGACCATAGACGTGGGCCTGAAACACGGCACGGTCACGGTGCTTCTTGGGAAAAGGTCCTATGAAGTGACCACATACCGCATAGACGGGGACTACGAGGATGCCAGGCATCCTAAGAATGTGCATTTTACAAGGGATATAGGGGAGGACTTAAAGCGCAGGGATTTCACCATAAATGCCATGGCCTATAATGAAAGGACAGGCTTACTGGACCTATTTTCCGGCAGGGAAGACCTTAAAAATGGGATAGTAAGGGCCGTGGGCGACCCTATGGAGAGATTTTCTGAGGATGCCCTGCGCATCCTTCGGGCTTTCCGCTTTGCCGCCAAGCTGGGTTTTTCGGTCGAGGAAAGCACTGCCAAATATGCGGGGCAGATGGCTTTGAACTTAAAAAAGATTTCAGCCGAGCGCATAAGGGAGGAGCTTACCAAGATAGTATCTTCAGAGCACCCTGAAGTCCTTAGGGAGCTATACAGGCAGGGGATAAGCAGGATAATTCTCCCCGAATTTGACCGCTGCATGGAGACTGAGCAGCGAAATCCTCACCACTGCCTGAATGTGGGGGAGCATACCATAGAAGCCATGAGACAGCTTCCGTCTGCAGAGCCCTTTATCATACTGCGTTTAACCATGCTTTTCCACGATATGGGAAAGCCTGAGTGCCATACGAGGGATGAAAAGGGCATAGACCATTTCCATGGGCATGCTAAGATAAGCGCCCAGATAGCGGAGAGGGTATTAATGCGGCTGAAGTCGGACAGGCGTACCATGGAGCTGGTGAAGATACTCGTGACAAACCATGACAGGAAGCCTGCCCTTACAAAAAAAGGCGTGCGGCGGCTCATGAGTGAACTGAAAGAGGCATTTCCGCTGCTTTTCCCTGTCTGGAGGGCCGATATGCTGGCCCAGAGCGAGTATAAAAGGGAGGAAAAGCTGTCATATATAGCGGAAGTGGAGAGGCTATACAGGGAAATAGAGGAAGCTAAGGATCCGGTGAGTATAAGCGACCTTAAGATAAATGGCCGTGACCTTATGCATGAGCTGAAGATTGAGCCCGGACCGGATATGGGGAGCATATTAAACAGGCTCTTAGACGCCGTGCTGTCAGAACCTGAGCTCAATAATAGGGATAGCCTTCTTGCGCTTGCCAGGGAATGGAAGTGAGGAGGGCGCCTTATAAGTTCATACGGGCGCTGCTGTTAATTACTACGGCCCTTTTCTTGCTCTCAGGCTGTGGAAGCCAGGGGAAGGCAGAACCCGTGATGGAAGAAGCGGCCTCGCTCAGCGCAGAAGCCGCGCCGGATGAAGACATGAAGGCGGGGGGCACTGCGGTAGTCATAAGCAGGGATTTAAATAATGGCAGAATAGATTTTGCCGCTGTGGAAAGCGGGGAAAGGTACAGCCTTTTATTTAATAGGAAAACTGTTTTTACTGATGCCTACGGCGCGGCGATGGTGGCGGAAGAGCTGCAGGCAGGGGATATAGTGGACCTTGTGGTATCGGTCCACTCAAGGCTTTTATCGGAGGTAAAAGAGAGGGGGGATGCCTTTTTTGAACCTGGGATAAGGGACTACGACATCAATATTAACAGGGGGGTCTTCAGCACGGGAGGGCAGAACTATAGGATAAAGGACTCCACCCTGGTATTGATAGGGGATACCCTGGCCCGCTTTGAGGATATAAAGAAGGGCGATTCCCTTGCTATTAAGGGCATAGGCAGGGACGTACATGTCATAATACTGCAAAATGGCATAGGCTTTGTGAGGGTCACTGGAGCGGAGTCATTCAAGGGTGGCTGGGTGCAGATAGGGAACTTGATCGAGCCCGTGGGGGAGGAGATGCTTTTCTCTGTGCCGGCCGGCAGGCATACATTGACAGTGTCTTACCACAGGTTCGGAGGGGACAAGGAAGTGCTGGTAGAGAGGGGGCAGGAGACCCTTGTGGATGTCAGCGACCTGAAGGGGGATCTCCTGAAGAACGGGGAAATTACCTTTAGCTTCGATCCCGAAGATGCCGAGCCCCAGGTGCGCATAGACGGCGCAAGGCATGACTGGCATTATCCCATAGAGCTGGAGTACGGGGTGCATACTCTGGACATTAAAGCCGAGGGCTATCTGCCGATAAGGCGCTATTTGAGCGTTGGCCAGCCTGCCGCCAATCTGGAGGTCATTCTGGAGGAGGATACGGAAGCCGCCTCAGGGGAAAAGAGCGGCAGTTCTGAAAGCGCTTCTTCCAGCTCCAGTTCCAGTTCTGCCTATATTCCGGGGGACCTTCCTACAACCTTTAGGACAGGCGAGGGCGCAAATACGAGCAGTACCAGCTCCCTAACGAGCAGCAGCACGCTTAATGATACGGGGACAGCCGGAGGCGGGGCCGCAGTTACTTTAGCTCCTCAGCTGTACATAGATGCGCCTGCGGGGGCTGAGGTATATTTTGACGGCTCATATAAGGGCATAGCCCCCTGCCATTTTGCCAAAGTAAATGGGGCGCATGTGATAACCCTCATGAAGAATGGCTTTATCACTAAGAGCTATACCTTGACCTTGGCGAGTGACGGCGGGGATGAAACCTATTCCTTCAATGAGCTGGAAGCGGAGCCGGAGCCGCCGCAGAGGGAGCATATAGAAGAGGAAGAGGAAG
>JAGBNO010000104.1 GCA_017634355.1 Lachnospiraceae bacterium | reverse complement strand
ATGCCGCAGGCATGTCATCGCAGGCTGTTAATCCTGCCATGCTGCAGCAGGCGGCTCCCGTTCAGACGACACCAGTACAGAACACAGTACCCCAGGCTGCCGCCCAGCCGGAGACGGCGGTGGCCGCTCCAGCCGCAGGGTCTGGCACAACCGGTTCAGGCATAGTGAGCGGCGGAACTGTTGCGAATTGATTCTGCCTTTGCTCCCGTCATAATGGTAAAAAAAATGAGGAATTCAAGACATCGCTACATAATTATGGGCATTTTGGCAGTTTGCATAGCTTCCACCTTTCTTCTGGGTGTCGATTCTTATGCAAGCTCTGCCACCGGAAAAATAGAATACGCTGAGGGCTTTTCCAGTGAACCCGTACCTGCGGCGGTTGCGGCCAGGATAACAGGCATTTCATATCCTGTAAACTGCCCCCTCCCCATGAGCGAGCTTAGGTATCTGAGGCTCCGCTATGTGGACTACTCCGGCAGCGTGAGGGACGGGGAGTTAATCTGCAATAAGGCCATTGCTAAGGATTTATTGGAAATATTTGCAGAGCTTTATAACAACCGCTATCCTATAGCGAAGATACGCCTCGTGGACGAATACGGCGGAGACGATACGCTTTCAATCACGGACGACAATACCTCCTGCTTTAATTACAGGCTGGTGGAGGGGAGCACTAGCCTTTCCCGCCACGCCCTTGGCATGGCCATAGACATAAATCCTTTCTACAACCCTTATGTGACATATCCTAACGGCATGATGAGGGTTTCGCCTGCGGCCGCGGCGGTCTATGCCGACAGGAGCCAGGCCTTCCCGCATAAAATTGCCCCCGGCGACCTTTGCTATAAGCTTTTCAAGGCCCATGGCTTCAAGTGGGGAGGGGACTGGAAGACAGTGAAGGATTATCAGCACTTTTTTAAATAGAATGTAGGGGAGCGGCCTAAGGCGAAGGGATTCAGCCACAGAGTGGCATCTTGCCAGCTTTAGGCCGCCAAATTAGACAGGTGTTTAATGGATACAAGGGCTGTTCTTGAAAAACTAAAGTCCGGAGAGATATCGGTAGATGAGGCGGAGGGGTATCTGCGCCGCCAGCCCTTTGACGATATGGGCTTTGCAAAGCTGGACACACACAGGGAGATACGCACCGGTTTTCCGGAGGTGGTATTCTGTGAGGGAAAGCCGGATATTTATTTAATAAAGATATTTGAGAGACTGGAAGAAGATGGACAGCCCATCTTTGCAACCAGGGCCACGATAAGGCAGTATGAGCTCCTTAAAGCCTTTGTACAGGGCTTGGAATACGACAGGGTTTCCAGAATAATCAGCAGAAGGAAGAGAGAAGAAGCTTCTGAACTTATAGGCCAGGTCACGGTGGTAAGTGGCGGCACTGCAGATATACCTGTCGCAGAAGAAGCCGCCCAGACTGCCGAGTTCTTCGGCACTAAAGTGGAGAGGGTATACGATGTCGGGGTCAGCGGGCTCCACAGGCTCCTGTCAACTCTCGACACCGTGCAGAATGCCAACTGCGTCATCGCAGTGGCGGGAATGGAGGGCGCTCTTGCCAGCGTGGTGGGCGGGCTCGTAAAGAATCCCGTGATAGCAGTGCCCACCTCCGTGGGCTACGGGGCCAGCATGAACGGCCTCTCAGCCCTGCTTACCATGATAAATTCCTGCGCCAACGGCATAGCAGTTGTGAACATAGACAATGGCTACGGCGCAGGCTACATCGCTACACAGATAAACAGGCTGGCAGTTAGGAATAGCGCTAAATAGAGGAAGGTTGTCATGTCGGATTTGGATAAATTGATAGAACTGGGTGAAAAAGAACTTAATGAGGTCAGCGGCGGAATCGAGGATAGCGAAGCGCTTGAAAGCGATCCTCTTTTCCAGAGGTTCAGCGCATTCTGGTCAAATGCAGAAAAAATGGACAGGAGCGGCATGTACTCCAGGGTGAGGTTTTTATCTGCATTCCGTAAGTGGGTCCAGTCCGGCATACCCAATAATATTAAGGAGTGGTATGAGGGCCTGTTCTGATTTCGTGACAGCTCATAAAGATTACAGAAGCTCTTTGGTGCGCCCGTACCTCGGAACGCCTTGCCTTTCCTGCTGCTGAATAGCACGGATCCCATGGCTTATTTCATACCTTTTGCGATATCCCTTTTTATTTTTATCATAGTCATGCTGGTGGAGAGGCGCAGCATCGCAAGCGGCTTCTTTTTTCTGACTACCATACTCAGCATGGGCTTTTTCCTCCTGGGCGGCATCAGGGAACATTCAGGAAATATTCTCTTTAATATCCTATTTGTGGTAGAAGCAGTCCTGCTCTTTATGCTCTTTGTAGCCTATCCCCTGGTGCTGGTTCCGCTTTTCTTTGTGGAAGGGGTCATACTCATGCGGCGTGAGGGCATTAAGTTTAGCAACCTCCTTTCCCTCTTTTTAGCCGCCCTTCTCATTTTTTTCGACATATTCTATCCCATGATCTTCGATGTCTCCAGGCCGGGGCCGTCTATGTACTTCTATTGGTACATGACCCTTCTTTCCCTGTACCTATTGCTGCAGCTCCTTTCATTTTTCCTGTCGAACATCTTAAATCTCGTACACATAAGAAAAAACCTTGGCCTGTCCTATGTGGTCGTGCTGGGGGCCGGCCTTCGCGGCGAGGAGCCCACGCCGCTCCTAAGGTCGAGGATAGAAAAAGGCATTCAGGCCTATAAGAATAATCCCGGCTCTAAGATAATTTTCTCCGGCGGGCAGGGGAGTGACGAGCTCCTCCCTGAGAGCCACGCCATGGCAAATTATGCTCTGGGGCAGGGCATACCGGAAGAGGACATACTCAGGGAAGACAGGTCGAGGAATACGGAAGAAAATATACGTTTTTCTGCGGAGATAATGAGGAAGGCGGAGATGGGGCCAAAGGGGTCTGCACTGCCTCTTTTTGCTATCGCCACCTCAGACTACCATGTGATGAGGTCTCTCATGATCGCAAGGCGGCTTAAGCTCGCGTGCATAGGCTATGGGGCAAGGACAAAACTATATTTCTCATTAAACGCATTTATTAGGGAGTATATAGGATACCTAAGGGATACGAGGGGCCGCAGGGCCATTGGCCTTATTTTGATAACCGCAGTTTACTTATTGTTCCTAAGCAGGCAGTAAGGAACTGTTACAGAATAACTTGTACATTCTGCTTGTCTTTTTGCCCGATAGAGCTGTTCAAAAATCAGTTACATAGCCCGCTATGCGCCTGATTTTTGAACAGCCCTCTCGGACAAAAATACAGCGCATTATGT
>JAGBNO010000103.1 GCA_017634355.1 Lachnospiraceae bacterium | reverse complement strand
GCTGTAGAAGAGCCGGGGCTATTAAACAGCATCTATACCGCCCTCTCCATGAAGAGCATAAATGAATTTTTCCTGTCCCTGTCAGTGGCCATAATAAGCCTCTACTTTTTTAAAAATGCCTTCCTCTCCACCCGCTATTATTTCCAATATACCTACATATACAGAAACCAGCTGAAGGTCGCGGGAAAGCTCATAGACTGCTATTTAAAGAAGCCATACACCTACCACTTAGACCACAACAGTTCCGACATGATAAGGAACATCATGCTGGACACCGACAGGCTTTTCCAGCTCATACTCTCATTTCTGAATGTCATGAGCGAGGGGATATTGTCGCTCATGCTCGGCATTTTTCTCGTAATGACAGACCCCTTTATGTGCATAGCTGTCGGCGGCATACTCATAGGCTGCATGGGACTGTTCCGCCTCCTTACAAAAGAAAGGGTGCATGGTTATGGGAAGATGAACCAGGAGTACGACGGAAAGATGCATAAGGCCATAGACCAGGCGCTGGGCGCTGTCAAGGATATAAAGATACTGCACAGGGAAAAGTATTTTGTGAATGCCTTCGTCTCCTGCGGTGAAAAGAAGATGACGGCCCTCATTAATACGAACTTTTTCGGAACCATACCCCAGTATATCATAGAGACTGTATGCATAGCCGCAATAATGCTGGTGCTCATAGTGAAGCTAAAGTCAGGGACCGACATGCGAGCTATATTGCCACAGCTTGCGGCCTTTGCCGTAGCCGCCTTTAAGCTCCTGCCCTCTGTCGGAAAGATAAGCAACTATTTAAATAACATCACTTTCCTGCGCCCTTCCATAGACTTAATCTACAGAGACCTGAAGGAAACCGAGGACATGCTTACCGTAAAAGACCTGGAGCGTGACGATGCCTTCCTTGGAGCAGACAGTTCCAGGCCCTATATAGACATAGATAAGCTCTGCTACCGCTATCCGACAGCCGAAAATGAGGTCTTAAAAGGCGTCAGTTTCCACATTCCCTTAGGCTCCTCTGTAGGTTTCATAGGGGAGAGCGGGGCCGGCAAATCGACACTGGCAGATGTGATACTGGGCATACTCTTTCCGGAAAAGGGGCATATACTCTATGAGGGCATAGATGTACATGAGCATCCCCTGTCATGGGCTGAGAAGCTTGCCTACATCCCCCAGGCCATTTTCTTATCCGACGAGAGCATAAGGAAAAATGTGGCCTTCGGCATAGAAGATAAGGACATAGATGAAAAAAAGGTCTGGGAAGCGCTGGAGGAAGCCCAGCTAAAGAAATTCGTGGAGGGACTGCCAAACGGACTCGACACTGAGGTCGGGGAAAGGGGCGTAAGGCTCTCTGGCGGTCAGCGGCAGCGCATAGGCATAGCTAGGGCGCTCTATGGCAATCCTGAAATACTCGTCCTGGACGAGGCCACCAGTGCCCTCGACAACGATACAGAAAAGGCCGTCATGGAGGCCATAGAGAGGCTTCACGGGAAAAAGACCCTCATAATCATAGCCCACCGCTTAAGCACCCTCGATAGCTGCGAATATGTGTTCAGAGTTGAAAAGGGGCAGGTTGCATTAGTCCGGGAAAGCCATTCTGCCTAAGAGCCTCATACAGCACTATGGCTACAGAATTCGCAAGGTTTAGCGAGCGTATGCCGTATCCCATGGGAATCCTTATGCAGTCGCCCCTGTTTTCCCTTAGGATATCCTCCGGTATGCCCCCTCCCTCTCTTCCAAACATAATAAAATCGTCAGGTGAATAGTGTACATCGGTATAGCTCTGCCCTCCCTTTGTGGTGGCGAGCCATACCTTTGCCCCTGTGTGGCTCTCCCTGAATGCCTCATAATTCACATAGCGGCTTAGGTCCAGCTTTTCCCAGTAGTCCATGCCGGCCCGTTTTAACAGCTTGTCGCTTAAAATAAAGCCAAGCGGCTCTATTAAATGGAGGGAGGACCCGGTTGCTACGCAGGTCCTCCCAATATTTCCAGTGTTTGATGGTATTTCGGGTTCATGCAGAACAATATTCATACTGCCCTCTTCATTGCTCCCTTTTTTACAAAAGTGCTTTGTAACTATTCAATGGGCATGTGCCGGCAGCGTGCCACTCTGTGGCTAAATTACCTGCGCCGTCGGCCACATCCTTTTATTCTCAGTAACGGAATCAGTAGCTCTTTTTGTCGAGGCCAAGCCTCTCGCAAAGCGAGCGTATCTCGTGGTAAACCCTCTCTTCGTCCAGGGTCTTTATCTCCCTGTCCTCCATCACTACCTGTCCGTCTATGACAACGGTGTCAACCTCTGAGCCGTTCGCTGAATAACAGAGCGCGGCCAGGAGATTATTATTTGGCATCATTGAGGGCACATCCAATCTCAGTATGGCAAGGTCGGCCCTCTTGCCTTTCTCTATGCTGCCTGTTATCTTATCAAGCCCCAGGGCTTTGGCCCCATTTATGGTAGACATCTTAAATACTTCTTTGGCCCCGACACACTGCGGGGTATCGTGCACCCCTTTATGTATGAGGGACAAAAAGCCCATCTCCCTGAACATATTCTGTCCGTTGTTGGAAGCCGCCCCGTCGGTGCCAAGGCAGACATTTATGCCCTTATCCAGCATGGCGGGCACAGGCGCAAAGCCGTTCCCCAGCTTCATATTCGAGGCGGGGTTAGTTACGACACTGACATTATTCTCTTTAAGTATGTCCATGTCGCTGTCACTCACCCTGATGCAGTGGGCCGCTATGGTGTGGTTCTTAAAGATCCCAGCGTCCCTCACATATTCCACAGGAGTGCAGTGGTGGTCACGCTCCATATTTTCACTCTCCACCGCCCCCTCGGCTATATGCATGTGTATGCCCAGGCCCTTTTCCGCCGCAACGTCGGCTATCATTCTAAGGTATTCAGGCCCGCAGGAATAGGGGGCATGTGGCCCTAAAAGAAAGTTCAGCCTGTCGCAGTCCTTTCCGTCCCCCATTTCTTCAAGGGCCTCAGTCAAACGCCTGTCGGACCTGTCGTACTCGCTCCCCACAAGCCCTCTGGAGATCACAGCCCTCATGCCGGACTCCTTTGCGGCCCTCGTGACCATGTGTATATGCATCTGCTGGTCATTGAAGGTGGTAGTGCCCGCCTTTATCATCTCTATCTGTCCGAGAAGCGACCCCCAATAGGCATCCTCAGGCGTAAGTTCAGCCTCTATAGGGTCTATGGTGTTGAAGAGCCAGTCGGTAAAGGATAGGTCGTCGGCACAGTTACGCATCATGGACATATAGGTATGGGTATGGGAATTAATAAGCCCCGGTATCACGAGCCTATTATCGCCTGATATGACTTTATCAGCCTTGAAGCCCTGCGGTTCCTCGTCTATGCCGGCTATAATCTTTTCTTCTATGTATATATTATGCCGCCCTATCTCGTCCTTCCCGCCATTTGGCAGCACTGCAAGGGCGTTCTCTATAAGTATATTCAAAATTACCTCTTTCCTTTACTTTCCAAGCCTGACCCTCAGCGCCTCAGTCTCTCCCTCAAAGCCGGGCTTCCCAAGGAGGGCAAACATATTCTTCTTGTACCTCTCGACACCCGGCTGGTTGAAGGGATTGACACCCAATACATAGCCCGAAATACCGCAGGAGAACTCAAAGAAGTAGAATAGCTGCCCTAAGTACTCCTCTGTCTGTTCAGGCACACGGATAATGGCATTCGGCACTTTCCCGTCGGTATGGGCCAGAATAGTTCCATTCATGGCACACTTATTCGCAAAGTCCACGGTCTTCCCTGCGAGATAGTCCAGACCGTCCAGATTGTTGTCTGCCTTCTGCATGACTATCTCTTTCCTGACCTTCTCTATGTCTATAACTGTCTCAAACATTATCCTGGCGCCGTCCTGTATGTACTGCCCCATGGAGTGTAGGTCTGTGGTCAAGTCTACGGATGTAGGGAATATGCCCTCCCCGTCCTTGCCCTCGGACTCTCCGAAAAGCTGCTTCCACCATTCAGACATATAGTGGAGGCTGGGTTCATAGTTCGCAAGTATTTCCACGAACCTATTATCCTGATAGAGTATATTCCTAACGGCCGCATATTTAAGGGCATCGTTATCGGTAAAAGGAAGCTCTATGGCATTCTTCCTGCCCACCCTTGCGCCTGCCATGAGCGCATCTATATCCGCGCCTGATACAGCTATGGGAAGAAGCCCTACGGCTGTAAGCACAGAGAACCTGCCACCCACATCGTCAGGCACTACAAAGGTCTCGTAGCCCTCTGCATCCGCAAGGGTCTTTAAGGCTCCCTTAGCCTTGTCGGTCGTGGCATAAATGCGCTTTGCGGCCTCTTCCTTGCCATATTTCTTCTCCAAAAGCTCCCTGAAAATACGGAAGCTTATGCCCGGCTCTGTGGTCGTGCCCGACTTGGATATCATATTTATGGAGAAATCCTTGTCTCCTATCACGTCTATCAGGTTGGAAATATAGGTAGATGAGATATTATTGCCAAGGAAATATATTTCAGGTGTCTTCCTTATCTCCTTAGATACCATATTGTAGAAATTGTGCCTTAAGAAATTGATGGCCGCCCTGGCCCCCAGATATGAGCCGCCTATGCCTATGACCAGGAACACATCGCTATTCTGCCCTATGCGTTCGGCAGCCTGCTTTATCCTTGCGAATTCATCCTTGTCATATTCCTCAGGGAGATCGATCCAACCCAGGAAATCATTGCCCGCTCCCTTCCTCGACAGGAGAAGCTCCCTTGCGTCCAGCACCCGCTTCTCCATCTTTTCCTTCTCCTGCCCATTCATGAAGGCAGCCGCTGTAGAACAATCGTAACTTACCTTAGCCATTTTTTCCTCCTTTTATCTTTATTATTGAAAAAGCTATTGATCCTTTTTTTTATATATCCCCTCTATTGCGGCGGTGTTTCGCAATATCTGACTTAAAGGGTTACTATTCAGCCCCCACATATAATCATTTTTGAAACAACGAGCCTGCTCTATCGTTTCAAAAATGACTATGTGCGAGGTGCGGATAGGGGATTCTGATCAGTTACACTTAAGGCTCCTATCCTACCGTACGCTTTGCGTCCCCCTTTTTATCTTGTAACAGGCTCGATGAAATTGATCCTCTCCTGCCCTTCACGGTCCTCATACTCTTCAGGAACCTTCCCATCCTTGCTCCGTAAATATTCCACTATAGCGTCCACATCTTCTATATATCTGCCTATATCCACTTCTTCCCCTGTAAACATAGCATAGCCATCCCCTCCATCCTTAAGGGTATAGCTGACACCGCCGACTTCATATATCCTGTCAGGAAGCAGCGGTTCACCATTTACCTTCACATTGGAGACCCTTCTCTGTTCCCCTTCAAAGCCGATGAACGTCCCCTCTAGATCTGTGAGTACGGGAGTAGGAACTGACAAGTCCACATCAAAAGTCAGTCCCGACACCTGAAGAAAGCCGCCGAATTCAGAAGGAGCGGCATGAACACTGTACTCCAGCACATCCAGGAGCTCATTTCCGCTTATCTTCCGTTTGAGCATATAATTGGAAAAAGGGTTCACGTTCAGTATGTCACTATATGTGATATCGCCCGCATCAATATTATGCCTTACACTGCCTCCGCAGGAAATAGCTATTTCAGCATCAGTCACATATTTGTATGCATCCGCCACAAAATCTCCCAGATTAGTCTCATTATTTCTGACCAGCCTTGTCTTCCCATCTTCAGTATTGATCCTCAGGTCGAAATCAGCTGTAGAAATTACTTCATTAAGCTTATCTTCAAAAACTTCATACTCAGCCGCTATGGCTTTTGTCACCTCAACATCCTTTTTTTCATAATCCGTGATAAGCTCTGTCCTCATATTTCCGGCGCTGTCAATGGTCAGCTTGCCTATGGCCGCAAGTTTTGTACCTGTCTGTGAGAGGAGCACATCGTGTCCTTCCTTGTTCCTAACCTTTTCCATCTCCACTATGCTGTGGGAATGTCCGTCCAGCACCGCGTCTATGCCTGTAGTATTCTTTATGACATCAGTAGACTTATAGGGCGTTACTTCATCCTCTATGCCCAGATGGGCCAAAAGCACGATATAGTCTGCCCCTTCTGCCTTTGCCTTGTCCACGGCGCCCTGCACAGCCTCATATAACTTGCTGCCGTCGCTGCCCTGGCAGAATCCGTAAATGTATTCTCCATTACTATCCTGGAAAAAGGTGGGCGTAGATGTTGTAGGTGTC
>JAGBNO010000102.1 GCA_017634355.1 Lachnospiraceae bacterium | reverse complement strand
GTAGCCTAAGTGTATGAGATAGGTGAAGACATCGTCCTTAGTCTCAAAGGAGTCCATGGTATTAAGGTAGCTTGATACATTCACGTCCACGCTCTCGCCTGAGAGCATTTTTATGATGTCGTCCTTAAGCCCCTTGAAATTTTGCTCCAGCCTGTCGGTTATCACCTTATATGAAGAGGTCTTGCCCCAGTAGCCGTCAAAGCGCCTTGTTTCAATGCACATGACAACAGACTCCGGATTGTATATCTCATATCTGTGCTGGGCGTAGCCGTCATACCAGTGTCGGCACTCGTCAAAGTCTATGCTATGTTTTTCACAGAGATCCTTCACTTCATCAGCCGTAAAGCCTATGTACTGCGCAAATTCCATGGCATTTAATATAGTATATTCACGGAAATTGTTGAGCTTACTCTGTATCTTGTCCCTGACCACGGGCAGAATGCCTGTGATGTAGGCAAGGGAAATGGCGGGACGGAGAGTATTGCTCTTAAAAAGCCCATTTAAAAAGCTTAGGAAATCATCAAACAGTTCCTGTGGCACCTGTTCACGCACCAGCACATCATATTCATCGATTATGATTATAAATGTATCTCCCGTGGAAGAATAAGCTTTCATTATGGCATCTGACAAGGAATCATCAGGAGCTATAGATATATTGGGATATTCATTAGCTATCTCTCCTTTTATTCTGTTCTCTATCCTGGTTATTAGTTCTGTCTTTTTACGGGCATTCTGGTACTCGCTGTTCAAGTCAATCTGTATGACATTGTGCTGATTGAGATGATCAAAATAGCTAGGATCTTCTGAAATCTTCAGCTTTTCAAATATTTTCCCCGAATCGCAGCCCTTGGAATAATATGAAGAAAGCATATTGCCCGCTATGGTTTTCCCGAAACGCCGTGGTCTGGACATGCAGACATAGTTATAAGCAGTGTCCAGCATATCATTAGTGATTTTCAGCATCATGGTTTTGTCCACATATATGTCAGCGGATGTGACCCGCCTAAAGACCTCATTTCCCGGATTTAAGTATATTCCCATAGCAGATTCCTCACTTTATTAATTGAAAGAAATATATTATTGTCTTTTCTTCGGGCGTGCGTAGCAAAATCAGGCACATTGCAGGCTATGTACACAATGGCTGTCTATATTTTAGCTTAAATACAGTGGGGAGGCAAGGTTTGTATGGCTTTTGAAGCTCCCAGCTATGCAGGGGAAATGGAATAAGCTTAGTTATGTAATCTTGAATAATAGCTCCGGCTGATATAAAATATCGACTGTTGTATAGGAAATGGATCAGGCAAGGCTTAGGTTCGTTTACTATAGGTCAATTTGGCGAAGCAACGGGGAGGGGGGATTTTTGTAGATGCCGAGGAAACAGACTATTACGAAGCAGATGCTTATAGAGGGGGCTTTCTCACTTGTCAGGGAGAAAGGGTATGGGGAACTGTCAGCGAGGCACTTAGCTGAGGCGGCGGGCTGTTCGACCCAACCTATATTCCGTTTCTATGACGGCATGAAGGAATTGCAGAATGACCTTTTTATCTATGGGTCAGAGTACTTCAGCAAGTATATGGGTGAGGCACCAAAGCAATCGGATATGCCTTTCCTGGACTTCAGCATGGCATATATCTTATTTGCGAAAAATGAACCCAATCTATTCCGTATGCTCTTCCTGGAGGAGAACCATGTGGGGAAGAGCATGTACGACCTCGTTAACGGGGGCAGCAGGAACTATGTCATAAAGGAAATAAAGCGTCTCCCCAATATTAAGCCGGACGACGCAGAGCCTATTTTTATGAAGATATGGCTATTCATACACGGCGTTGCCTGTATGATACTGAGGGACGACTTCGATATGGGCGAGGAGGAATTAAAATCGCTGCTGGAAGATATGTTCAAGAGGATTGTAGCATAAAGGGGAGCCTCATTTGCTTGCTGAGGTTCAAGCCGGCTATTGAGAAAAGGGCATCGTAATATGGGGTGCCTCATTTGTTTAACCATGCTCAAGTCGTATATTCTGAAAAGTCATCGTATTATAGGAGTAAAACGAAGTAAAGACGTTTTGATCTAAGCGGATCTTTAATTATGGATAAGGGCCAAAGAGGCCCTTGTTCTCTTTATGCAGGGTGTTTTTATGGATAAGGAAAAAAATGGCAGGGTACTCGTTGTCGGCGGCGGCGCATCGGGAATGCTCTGTGCGGCTATGAGCGCTGCCCTGGGGGCAAGGGTCACGCTTTTCGAGCGCAATGAGAAGCTGGGGAAGAAGCTTTTTCTTACGGGGAAGGGTCGCTGCAACCTGACGAATGCGGCAGAGATAAACGATTTCTTCGACTCAATACATAGCGGACGGAAATTTATGTATTCGAGCCTCTATGGCTTCAGCAATGAGGATACAGTCTCTTTTTTTGAGGAGAGGGGGCTTCACACCCAGGTGGAGAGGGGGAACAGGGTTTTCCCAAAGAGCGGCCGCTCATCAGACGTGATAAAGGTATTGAGCCAGGAACTCACAAAGAAGGGTGTGGACGTGAGGCTCAATACCAGGATTAAGAAGCTCTTAATAGAGGACGGACGCTGTGCAGGCCTCGTGGACAGGAATGGCAGGAAGTGGAAGGGTGAGAAGGTGGTGATTGCGACAGGCGGGCTGTCCTATCCGCTCACAGGCTCCACCGGGGATGGTTTCCGGATGGCAGAGGAGGCAGGGCACACCGTCACGGCCCTTAAGCCCGGACTCGTGCCCTTTAACCTGAAGGACAGGGCAGTGCCGAAACTCATGGGGCTATCATTAAAGAATACCGGCTTAAAAATACTGGACGGGGATAAGGAGCTCTTCAAGGGCTTCGGGGAACTCCTATTCACCCATTTCGGAATAAGCGGGCCCCTCATACTGACAGCCTCAGAGGTACTGCCAAAGGAGGCATTTGAAAGGGAACTTACGCTGCATCTGGACCTGAAGAGCGCCCTTTCTGAAAAGGAGCTGGATGAGAGGCTGAAGCGGGATTTTGAGGAAAATAAGACAAAATTCTTTAAGAATAGCTTATCCAGGCTCTTCCCTTCAAAGCTTATCCCGCTCATGGTAGAGAGGTCGGGCATAGAGGAGGACAGGAAGTGCTCACAGATAAGCGCCGCAGAGCGCCTTAAATTCGGGAAGCTGATAAAGGATTTAACATTCCGCTTCAGGTCCCTTAGGAGCTTTGAAGAGGCCGTAATAACCAGGGGCGGCGTAGAACTGAAGGAAATAGAGCCCTCTACCATGGCTTCCAAAATAGTCAAGGGGCTATATTTCATAGGAGAAGTACTGGATGTGGACGCAGAGACTGGGGGATTTAACCTGCAGATAGCCTGGTCCACGGCGGCGGCCGCCGCAAGGGCTGTGGCCGGAGCAGAATTCTGAGGGCGCAAACTCTCACCGGCAGTGGGTAGAATAGGTCTAGCCAATTACGGAATGACGTACTAGTCGTAAAAGGGATTCTGAATAGTTGTATTATCAGTAGTTTTATAGACTGCAATGAGGAGAGAAAATGTCATACAATATAGCAATAGACGGTCCCGCAGGCGCGGGGAAGAGCAGTGTTGCCAAGGAAGTAGCGAAAAAAAAGGGCTTCATCTATGTGGACACGGGCGCCATGTATAGGGCCATGGCACTGTATCTTTTACGGAAGGGCACGGATCTCAGTGACGCCGCCGCAATAGCGGAGGACTGCCAGGGAGCGGATATCTCATTAAAATATGAGGACGGAGTGCAGTGCGTCATATTAAACAGTGAAAACGTGAACGGGCTCATACGCACGGCAGAGGTCACTGCCGCATCCTCTAAGAGCGCTGCAGTGCCTGAACTCAGGAAAAAGCTTGTGGAGCTGCAACAGGCCATAGCGAAGGAGAAGGACGTGGTGATGGACGGGCGGGACATAGGCTCCGTGGTGCTGCCAGATGCAGATTTAAAAATCTACCTCACTGCGAGCTCGGAAGAAAGGGCCAGGCGCCGATATAAGGAGCTCTTGGAAAAGGGCGAAGAGAGGGATTTAGAGGTCCTGAAGGCCGAAATAGAAGAGAGGGACTATATGGACATGCACAGGGAGGAGTCGCCGCTTGTGCAGGTGGAGGATGCAGTATACCTCGATACCTCCGATATGTCCTTTGACGAAGTGGTGGAAAAGATATTAGGGTTAATATGGAACTTATAGAACTGGACCAGGATAACCTGGAATATTATGAGGACTATATGGAGCCCGATGCGGCAGAGAATATAGGCAGGGAGTGCTGTACGGGCCTGGTCCTCATGGACGGGTACGAGGGAGAGACAGTGGCGGCGCTCCTCTGGGAAAAAAAGACTCTGGGCGCAGATGAGGAGAGCTATGCAGAGCTATCCTTCTTCCGCTCGGAGGACAGGGAAAACGGGCAGGAAATCCTCAATGCCTATAGCGATAAGGCCTCAAGGGAGATAGAGAGGTCCTGGTTTGAATTTGAGGATCTTTCCGGTGAGCAGAGGGCTATATTCGAGGAGGCCGGTTTCGTTTTGAAAGAGGCCGAGAGCCGGGATCTGCATCTCACAGTGGAAGATTTATGTAAACTGAAGCTAGGTGCCAAAAAGCTGCCGCATTATGTGAAAAGCATAAAAAGCCTAAGCTCCAAGCAGTTCTGGCAGGGCATAGCAAATGCGCTTTTCTGTGAGAAAAAGGGGCTTTTAGAAGACCTGGACTATAATTCCGATTTCCTGTCGGTGATGACTAAAATAGCGAGTGAGAAGAATTATCCGGGAGGGAGCGCAATAATATTCAAGTCTGCTGGCGGCTCCAAGGTGCTTCCTAAGCTATTGGAAAGCTTCCGGCCTGATGACACCATTCTGCTGCGCTTGGAAGAAGATACTTTCATGGTCCTATCCTCCACGAAGTGGGAGAAGGCAGTATATCTCATGCAGAGGCGTATAAATGAGGCGTACGCTGAGGAGACGGGCGGCATGGGCCTGGAGAGCGGCTACGTGCTTAGGGAGCCTAAAGAGAGCATAGGGGACTTTGCCAAGAGGGTGGAAGGGCTATTGCGGTGAGCCCTGCGATGGGGTCGCTCATGTGTTGGAAGAAGCTTCCAGAAGCACTGCTTTTTTTTGCGGGAAAAACTGATGGGAAAATGAGGAATTCCGCAAAATGGCTCCCTGTATGGATGCATCTTGAGGATACGGCCGGAGTCATGGAAGTGCTCGCAAGGAACAGAGTTCCTGTGCTTACACAAAGGGCTGTGGGATTTGAGGATGAAGATGAGTTCTGCAGCTATTGCCGCCTTCTGGGATATCTTCATGATATAGGAAAGTTTACGCCTTCTTTTGCGGCAGCGATCAATGAATGTTTCCCTGACAGGGCAGAAGAGATGCATTTTCTGCCCAGAATTGCGGAACTGCCCAGCCATTCCTGCACGTCTCATGCTCTTGCGGGTCAGGTGATCCTCAGGGATTGCCTTAATTATCCTGTAGAAGTAGCGGAAATAATCGGTGCCCATCATGGGAAGCCTTTTTCATACCAACAGTATAAAAACCAGTTAGAGGTATACAGGCCAAACTATTTTGGTCCGAAGGCCAGGGCAAATGAGAAATTCTTCCGTGAAATCTGGCGTTCGTGGGCTGATTATGCACTTGCTGCAACGGGCTTCAAAGATGCAGGATCCATTCCGCATACAGACATCAGAGGGCAGGTGCTGATGACAGGGCTTTTAATAGAAGCGGATTGGATTGCAAGCAATACAGGATATTTTCCTTTAGTTGAACTTGATTACGAAGGTGACATAGCCCTCTATCCTGAGCGAGTCGATAATGCCATGAAGAGACTCAATCTGCCTGAGATGTGGAAACCCCTATACTTTTCCATGAATGCGGATAAATTTAAGGAATGTTACAAATTCAGTGCTAACGCAGTTCAGGAAAGGATAATGGAAATCTCAGGCACATGCAGTGAACCTGGCATATATATACTGGAAGCCCCTATGGGCAGCGGGAAAACAGAGGCCGCGCTTGCAGCTGCAGAGATCCTGGCAAGTCGCTTTCAGTGCGGAGGGTTATTTTTCGGGCTACCAACCCAGGCTACTGCCAATGGGATTTTTGGGAGGCTTTTGGAATGGGCCAAAGAACGGTCTGAGGATGCCGTTCATGCTGTCCGCCTGTCTCACGGGATGGCTGAGCTGAATGAGGATTATAGGGAACTCTACAGCGGTAAAGGTAATGTTGGCGAGATAGATGACAGTGAGAGCGGAGTCATTGTGCATCAGTGGTTTGGGGGCAGAAAAACCGGCCTGCTCTCAGACTTTGTGATCGGCACAGTGGACCAGGTGCTTCTGTCAGCCCTTAAGCAGAAACATGTCATGCTGCGCCATCTTGGACTTAGCGGAAAGGTTGTCATTATAGATGAATGCCACGCCTATGACAGCTATATGAACCAATACCTGGACAGGGCCCTGAATTGGCTTGGTGCTTATGGTGTGCCTGTTATCATGCTGTCGGCAACGCTTCCATCCGAAAGAAGGGCTGAGATTGTCTATGCATATCAGAATGTCAGCAAGAGGGCTATAAAGAAAAGGGGGCGGGAAGAATGGGCCAAGTGTGCGTCATATCCTTTAATTACATGGAGCGAAGGGACTGAAATACATTCAGAGGCTGTCACAATGTCCTATGGTAAAAAGGGCATGGGCAGGGAAGTCTGTCTGGATACAATTTCTTTTGAGGAAATTGCGGCAAAGCTCCGTGAAAAACTAAGGGAGGGAGGATCTGCCGGTATTATTCTGAATACCGTGAAAAGGGTACAGGACTGTACGGAGTGGTTAAAAACGGAGCTTTTTGACATGGGCCTGGAATTTATTATCATACATGCCCAGTTTGTTGCTACGGAGCGGGCGAGGATTGAAAGGAAACTATTGTCAAAAATAGGGAAAAACTCTACCGAATCTACAAGGAACAGGGTTGTAGTAATAGGAACACAGGTTCTGGAGCAGTCCCTTGATATAGATTTTGACTACCTTATAAGTGATCTCTGCCCGATGGACCTTCTCCTGCAGAGGATGGGCAGGCTTCACAGGCATGTAAGGAAAAGGCCAGGGCCCATGTCGGACGCAAGCTGTTCGGTTATATTAAATGAAGATGGCACCCTTGATAGCGGCTCAGTAAAAATCTATGGGGAATGGCTTCTAAAGCGGACAAAGGAACTGCTGCCCCGTTCAATAATTATGCCAGAAGATATTTCCATATTAGTTCAGAAAACCTATTCTGATCCCAGGGAAGAGGAATTTCCATTGCCGGCAGGCAAAGAGGGCTTTGCCGTGAGCGGTGGGGATGCTTCCTTTGAAGAGTACAGGAATAGAAAAGAGGATCAGAGGAAAAGGGCAAAAAGGTATTGTATAAGCCCACCATTAGATGGAAATAAATATGCCGGATGGCTTGAAGCATATCAGGAGGGAAATGAGGCATCTATTTTGGCATCCGTTAGAGATGGTGACATATCTATAGAAGTATTATTAATGAAGTGCAGGGATGATGGCAAGATAGGATTTGTGGGAGGAGACGGGAGTTTTGAATATAATCATGTGCCTGATGAGGATTCTTGCAGGGAAATAGCCAGGCAGCGGCTCAGGCTTCCGCATATTTTTTGTTATTATCTGAAACAGGCATTAGAAGAATTGGAGTATGTCAATGAAGAGAAACTTTCTGAATGGCAGCAGTCGAAATGGCTTTACGGAGAACTGGTGCTTCTTCTGGATACGAAAGGATATGCGTATCTTGCGGGGTTTGAACTGGAATATTCCTCTGACAGGGGGCTGATAACGAGAAAAATGGAAGGATGAAAATAAATGAACGATAGGGAATATAATCTTTTAGACGAGAAATGGATCCTTGTCAGGAACAGGGATTGTCAAATTGAGGAAGTGTCTTTAATTGATTTATTCCAAAATGCCCATTTGTATGAGGGTCTTGCAGGAGAAATGGTCACTCAGGATGTTTCCATCCTGAGGTTTCTGCTTGCGATTCTGTATACTGTTTTCTGGAGGGTGGATGAGAACGGGGAAGAGGATGAGCTAGGTGATTCAGTTGGCGAAGCCATAAGGAGATGGGGTGCAATATGGAAAATGGGGCATTTTCCTAAAGAACCCATATCAGAATATCTTTATTCATATAAGGACAGATTCTGGCTTTTTGATCCCGACAGGCCTTTCTGGCAGTCAAATGAAGCTTCTTACGGGACATTCAACAAGGCAGGAAAGCTTATAGGCGAGATTTGTGAGAGCAGTAATAAAAAGAGCTTATTCTGTCATCGCCTAGAAAAGGAAAAAGATAGTATTTCTTATGCGGAGGCCGTCAGGTGGCTATTACATACAAATGGATATGATGACTGCAGCATCAAAAAGCCTTCCCCAAAAGCCAGCTATCTTTCTGAACTGGGGCTGGTAGCCGCAGTTGGGAAAAATCTGTTTGAAACTCTCTTGCTCAATCTTGTCCCTGTCAAAGATGGGCGCGAGGCCTGGGAGGCAGAGCCTAAGCCTGTATGGGAGAGCAGAAAAATCGTAGTGGAGCCAAACAGGCTTATCAGTGTGCCTGACAATCAGGCAGAACTATTGACACTGCAATCCAGACATATGCTTCTTACCCGTGAGAATGGAAGAGTTACAGGTTATACTTCATGCGGCGGCGATTGTTTTGATACTAAGGATGCTTTTGAAGAGCAGATGAGCATTTGGAAATACAGGGAATCAAAGACAGAAGCAGGTGCTTTTTATCCGGCTAAGCATAATATGTCCAGGCAGATGTGGAGAAACCTTTCATCCATACTCGCTTCAAGAGAAAAAGGTGAGAATGTTCATTTATCGGGGCTCTTGTCCTGGCTGGGTTCTGAAGAAGCGGAAAGCATTCTGGGCTATGAGTATACTATAGAACTTATGACTGTAGGTACAGAATATGGCAGTATGCACTGTGGGCTGACAAGAGTATATGAAGATTCGCTTGAACTGTATCTTTCGCTTCTTTCAGGCAAGAAAGAAATCTTTCTCTACATGATACAGGACGAGCTCCTTCTATGCGACAGGGTTGCAGAGGAGATAGGAAAGCTTGCATGGAGGGTAGCAATGGCTGCAGGCTCTGATGATGAGAGAAGCAAGACTGAAAGAAATCTGGCAGTGGATAGATTCTATTTCGATCTGGATATTCCGTGTAGGGAGTGGATATCTTCAATAGACCCGGTATCGGGGAAGGAACTTGATGAATACAGGATTGAATGGAGAGAAAATACAGTAAAAAATGTTGCCCGAATTAATGCGCTGGAAATAGTTGACAACGCAGGTCCAAATGCCTTGACCAGCAGGACGGTCAGGGTGGCTGAGAGGTCAGGAAAAAGCCAGGAGATCATTTATTCGGCAGCAAAAGCGTATAATCAGTTTCTAAATGCTTTCCATAGAATATACTCATAGTTTAGAAAATATATATTTGTTGGCAAGGATACACAGTACATGGAAAGGAGAAGTAAATTGCCGGACAGCAGCGGATATCATCTCATAGATTCCTATATGAGAAGGAAACTGGAACAGATCAGGGAGACGTATGACCAAGGCAGCACCAAGGCGGTATTGGCTAATCTGAGAAGGGGTGTCGGGAAACGCCCTGACAGCCAGCCGCGCCTATGGGGAATGCTTCTGGAAGGGATACCGGAAGAACTGCTAGGCAGGGGTGAAAATATATCATATTCAGAATGGGCAGTGTATATATCGCTCACAATGTATGCCTTACATCAGCAGGGACTGAGCATTTCTGATCAGAATATGAATACTTACGATGAAAAACAGAACCTGGGCAGGTCTATGGCGCATCTCATCTCTTCTATGGATGATGAGGCAAGGATAGTGAGAAAATTTGACATTTTGGTCACATCATCTGACTTCGAGGAGCTTTCATATCATTTGAGGACCATTATCCAGCTACTTAGGGATAAGAAGGTTCCTCTAAATTATCCTCTCCTCGCAAAGGATCTCTTTAGCTTTCAATTCGGTGAGGGCGCGAAGAATGTGGGCTTCAAATGGGGACAATCTTTCTATGCGGAACTTAATATGATGCATGAAAAAGATAAGGATAAAAAAACACAGGATCAATCATAAAATTTTAAAGAAAGGAATGTAAGATGAAGAATTTTTTTGTAGATTATCATGTATTGCAGACCGTTCCTCCGAGTTGTATAAACAGGGACGATACAGGCAGCCCGAAAGCTGCGGTTTATGGCGGAGTGACGAGGGCAAGGGTGTCAAGCCAGTCCTGGAAAAGAGCAATTAAGCTGATGTTTAAGGAATTATTAGAGGAAGAGAGGCTGGGGGTCAGGACGCTTGAACTCGGGGACTATGTTGCCGATCACATACGGAAACTGGAAGCAGATATAAAGAAACCTGAAAAGCTCGCAGAAGAGGTTTTAAAAGCCGCAGGAATACCGCTTAAAGACGGAAAGGCTAAGGCACTTTTTCTTATAAGCGACCGTCAGGCACAGAGGCTTGCAGAGGCTGCGTTGAGACTGCAGTCGGGAGATGGGGAGAGAGAAAAGAAAAAGAAAGGGGATGATGAACTTAAAGCTATACTCAGGGATACTCCTTCTATAGATATGGCGCTCTTTGGCCGTATGGTAGCGGACGATGCCTCGCTGAATTATGATGCGGCATGTCAGGTCGCCCACAGCATCTCTACCCATGCTGTAAGGAATGAATATGATTATTTCACGGCTGTAGATGAATACAAATCATCGGAAGATGCGGGGGCAGGCCATATCAATACTACTGAGTTCAATTCTGCTACGTTTTACCGTTATGCTACCTTAAACCTGTATGAATTGTATTGTGGCCTGAAAAATGAATCAGATATATTGGATGCAGTTTCTGTATTTACGAAGGCATTTCTGTGTTCCATGCCCACAGGGCACCAGAATTCCTTTGCGAACAGGACTGTGCCCGACCTCGCCTATATTACGGTGAGAAGAGACCAGCCTGTAAATATGGCGGGGGCTTTTGAGGAACCTGTCAAGGCAAAAAATGGAGAGGGCTATGTACTTCTTTCTGAGATGCGCCTAATGGACTATGCTGAGAAAATGTATGGAACATTCGTGGATAAGCCTGAAAGGGCTTTTGGAATCGGAAGATTGGACAGGCTGAAGGAAATGGCTGAAGTTTCATCTTTGAAATCTGTTTCTGAGAGCCTGCTTGAAGAAGTGAGGGGCTATCTGGGGGAATGGAGGAAATAGCGATGTTCACTTTATTGCTGCGGTTTGCGGCCCCGTTACAGTCCTGGGGAGTGAATGCCAAGTTTAATACGAGATACACTGAAAGGGAACCGTCTAAGAGTGCAGTGCTGGGCATAGTTGCGGCGGCGTTAGGCATTCGAAGGAACGAGAGCTTGGGAGATCTTTCTTCCATGCGTTATGGGGTTAGGGTAGATAAAGAGGGGAAATTGCTGCAGGATTACCATACAGCACATATATGTAAGGAAAATTCAAAAAAAGTGGATGTTTATGTGACATATAGACACTACTTATCTGATGCGGTTTTTCTTGTGGGCCTGGAGCATAGTGAAAAAGAATATCTGGAAAAGCTGAAATATGCACTTTCCCATCCTGTCTTTCCGCTGTTTCTGGGAAGACGTTCCTGCCCTCCGGTACAGCCGTTCATAATAGGCATTCGTGAAGCGCCTGTAGATATAGCCCTAACGAATGAGAATTGGCAGATTTCCTCATACCTTCAGGATATAGTGCTTGGCAAACGTATAAAAGCAGAGACAGTGGCACTCCGTATGGTGATAGAAGAAGAGAATGGGGAAGTGGTCAGGCGCGACGTTCCTATTTCTTATGATCCCACACACAGAAAATATGGATTTCGCAGAGTGAGCGAAAAGTACCTAAAATTGCCATTGTCAGGTGGTGAGAATGTGCATGATGCCATGGGGGAATTGGAGGGGTAAATATGTATTTGTCTCGACTGGAACTGGATATCTGTAAAAGGAAAACTGTTCAGGCCCTGGCAGCCCCAAATCTGTTTCATGGAGCCTTGGGACAGGCATTTCCCGATGATGCGAGGCATTGCCTATGGCGGGTGGATACACTGCACGGCAGGAGATATCTAATGATATTAAGTAAAGTCAGGCCTGACCTTACGGAAGTGGTCCTCCAATTCGGCAATGAGGAAAGTGTGTGGGAAACGAAGGATTATGAACCCCTGCTTTCACGTATCAAAAATGGTAGCAGCTGGCATTTTAGGCTTGTCGCTAATCCTACGCATAGCGTTGGAACAAAGGTACAGGGAGAGAGAAAAAGGGGGAAGGTTTTTGCCCACCACACTCCTGAGCACCAGCTCAAATGGCTATTGGACAAGGCTGATACGAATGGCTTTATCATTGAAAATGAACAGTGTGATGTAAGGGACAGACACTGGTATAGTTTCAGGAAGAATTCTGGCAGCAGGCATCAAGTCTCTATTATGGGTGTCACTTTTGAAGGCATACTTACAGTTAATGATGAATTGAAGTTTAAGGATGCCCTATGCAAAGGGATAGGCAGGGGGAAAGCCTATGGAATGGGGCTTTTGACCGTTGTTTCCATTTGATACATAGGAAAGGGATTAACAGTATTATCAGGCTGCCATAATGCCAAAGTAAAGGCAATTATAACATACTGATCCGGTAATTCCTATTATTTTGCTATGAACTAGTACACCGAATAATAAATTACTGGTACATTCACGCCGTATGATCGTACATATGCGATGAAACCGAATGAGCCAGTGCGGGCACTGGTGATTGAGGTTGAAGAAGCATATGTGCGATCAGACAAGTGAATGT
>JAGBNO010000101.1 GCA_017634355.1 Lachnospiraceae bacterium | reverse complement strand
GAGATTTCGGGTATGTGGCAGTATATCTTCTGCTCTTCGTTTGCCCCTACCTGCAGGATGAGGTCTCCCTTGCCTGTCAGGGTGAGGGTCTCCGCACTGCCTGAACTGAAGTTATATTCATAAATGGAATATTCTTTTGAATTGCCATCGGCATCGGTAATGGATTTTGTAGCCTGTTTATAGTTTTTTGAGCCGTCGGGCACACCATATTTTGGACTAACCTTTAAGGTCAATGACTCTCCCTTAGTGCCATTGACGGTTATGAGCTGGGAGCCATCTGCGCAGATCTTGACCGAGCCCTTGTTTGCCCCATCTACATAGAGGCCTGTGGTGACGGCAGTGGGGAGGTTGTTATTGTTAGGATCTATGCGGCTGTCGTCATAATACTGGGGAAAATCAAAGGTCATTGTGCATGGCTCAGCGCCTTCCGGAAAGCCCTCTACCGTGACTGTGAGCTTGCCGCTGCCTAAATCCGTGCTTTCTACTATTTTTACCTTATCGTAGGTTCCTGCCGGCGTCTTCCCATTGTAGCCGTCAACGCTGAGTTCAGGATCTGTCTCGCAGTATCCTGTGTTCTCCATGCTGCCGTCCAGTATATTCTGGTCATTTAGCTCAGCCGTTTTGGAAATGCGGGATATCTCGCTCCTGAGCTGGTCCGCCTCCAGATGCAGGGAATTGCGGTCGTCGTCTGAAAGTGTGCCATTGGCCCCTTTTACTGCCAGTTCATTTATGCGCTGCAGCATTTCGGTAACTTCCGCAAGCGCGCTGTCCGCAGAATCCAGTATGGATTTTCCGCTGGTGGCATTGACCTCGCTTTTATCCAGGGCTTTGATCTGGGCACGCATCCTCCCTGAAATGGCATATCCGGTAGGATCATCCCCGGCGGTGTTGATCTTGAAACCGGAAGACAGCTTCTTTGTGGAATTTGAGAACATGGTCTCATTCTGCAAAAGGGCATTGTTTGTGTAATATGCAGTAATGTTGCTGTTGATTCGCATTTATACCTCCTCTATTGCGGTGATATTATAAAATATCCGACTAACTGCTGAAAAACGATTGAAGCTCCCTATACTATGGCTATGCATCCATTATGGATTCTAAGAAAGCTTTTGCAGAGCGGTAGAGGATGGCGCCCTCCGTCCCTGTGCCATTTCCCTCTTCCAAAGGCATAGAGGGGGTATTTATGTCCAGGCGGGATTCTGTAGCCCATTCTATCTGTCCTGCTTCTATGCCCTTTGCTTTCAGGGCTTCAAGGAAGCTGTCCCGACGGCTTTTCAGGAAAGCGCCGCCCTCAGGGCTGGAGCTTTTTACCACCCCGCTTAAGAGCCGGTCTGTCAGAGAGAAGCTTGCTTTTACTCTGCCCCATGGCTCATTCTCTAAGCTTATCTCCACTTTTGCTTTATCGGTATCCCTGATGAGCTTAAGGTTAATGGAGGTAAGTTCCCCATTGATATTTACGGGTACTTCGTAGTTTTCCTCCGTCCCCAGCTGCCTTGCCACAGAAAGCTGCTTATGGAGCAGTTTCAGTTCTCTTAAGTCAATGTATTTATCGGCAGATTCTATACTGCGGTTTAGGATTTCTTCCGCTGAATTTGTGAGGTCCTCATAAGAATCTCTTATCTTGTCAGGGTCTTCCGAGTCAAGGCTGGACAGGAAGCTCTCTTCGGACTTTTCAAGGTCTTCCTCCTCATCTTTGCCGGCGAGGCTGTTTAGGCCCTTAAATAAGCTGCCCCTGTTACTGAGAAGAAGGGACAGGGCATTTATATGGTCTGCCGTAATGGGTATGGAGTAGTTTAGGAGGTTTTGGTAAACAGCTTCTTCTGCATTAGCGGCCGCCTGCAGCTCCCTTGCGGCCTCTCTGTAATAATTTTCAGGGAGCTTTTCCCCATCGGCTTCATTTAGTAAATCCAGTAGTTCCGGGACAGTGCTTTCTGCGGCAGGGCGGCCTTTAATAAGCTTATCTGGGTCCAGCTTCTCATAAACCTGGCGGGCGGCCTCTTCAAGGAAGTCCTTTTCGGCAAAGGAGGCCCCTATCTGACTGTCTATCCTGGGGATCAGGCTATCCTCCTTCTCTATTTCGACTCCCCCGAAATCCAGGTCTATTTTTAAGTCCATGCCGCCTTTTTTTCTGGATCTGAGCTCTGTCAAAAGGTTTTTGAGATTTAGTTCACGCCCTGATTCTAAAAGGCTTCCAATTACAGCGCCGTCGCTCTTTTCTATCTGGCGGAACAGCCGGTAGATCCCCAGATAGGATTCCGCCTCGGCAGCAGTTATATCATTATTATTTTCAAGCCTTACCAGGTACTCGCTGAATTTCTCTGCCTCGTCCCCGCTATCCTTAAGGGAACGGACTTTTTCCGTGAGTTCATCTATGCTCAGGCTGAGGGGATTTATATTTTCCCTGATCAGGGCGACCGTTGCGCTGGGTGTCATGTTGTCCAGAAGGCCTTTAAGCTTCGCGTCGGCGGATCTCACGCGGAAGAAGTTTTCAGGATTTATTTCCATCTGGTTGTAGCCCAGTATGCGTATGGCCCTGCGGTTGTCCTCTGTAGCCTCTATGTTCAGGTCGGATAAGATGCTGTCTACATTTGCAAAGGCCTTTTTTATGCTGTCTCCCAGGTCGGAGCGCACTTCTGTGCCCAGTGCCTCATAGCTTCTATTCGCGGCCTCATAGCGGGACTGCAGCGTTTTTCCGGTCTCGTGGACGTCCTTTAAGGTGAAATCTTTAGAAGCAGAAAATGGGCCTATGAGGTCTATAGGCAGGGTGCGTATTTCTGATATATAGTTCTGGGTCTCAATGGCCAGCTTTGTTTTTTCGTTTATGGCGTCAGTATCATTTTCGCCATTTCCAAATGCGGCCTTGTAATAAGAGGCCTCTTTAAGCTTCAGCAGCTCTACTTCTTTGGAAAGCCCGTCAGAATCTATGGAGAAGCCGTCTTCTGAGAGAAGCTGCCTTGCTTCTGTAGCCATCTTAAGCCTTGTCTCTGAAAGTATGCGCTCCTTCTTTATTAGCCTGTAGTCTTTTATGAGATATGCGTTTTCTGCGCTCTTTCCCTGGCTTATGGCATCCATCATTTCATTCATCAGGGATTTTTTATCAAGAGGGATCTCTATGGATTTCAGGTCCTCGTATGACTGCAGCGCAGATGGTTCTAAGGGAATGCCCCTTTCTATGAGCCAGGCGGCATCTGTCCTTGTATCTTCGTCAATAGGAAGCCCTGCTTCATTTATGATCCCGTCAATTCTGTCTGACAGGGAGCTGAGGTCTGTGCTTTCGGCTTTTTCTGCATAGTAGCCTGAAGCATCCAGGGAAAAATAACCCTGTGCGGTCGAAAGCTCTCCTGTGCCTACGGCATATTGGGCTTCGTAGGCATTCATAATGGTGGGCTCAAGAGAGTTTTCAATTAGGTAAGTAATGCCGCCGTCGCTTAGGGGCTGCAGGGACAGTGCCAGCTCAGAGGCGGCAAGCACATTCTTTATATTTTCCTCTGTGGCTGGGAGGTC
>JAGBNO010000100.1 GCA_017634355.1 Lachnospiraceae bacterium | reverse complement strand
GGAGCAGGTGGAGCTGGAGCCGATGTAGGCGCAGGAGCCGGAGCCGATGCAGGTGCAGGATCTGGAGCAGGCGCAGGATCTGGAGCCGATGCAGGTGCAGGAGCTGATGCCGGAGCTGGGGCTGATGGTGCTGGCGGCGCAGATGATGCAAATAAGACACCAGATGATCAATTACAGGAAGCTGCCGATGGCATAGGAGATGACGCAAAGGCAGATCTGGCAGAGGATCCCGATCCCGATATGGAAGACGGACTGGGAGCACTCGCAGACCTTGCGGCCCTGGACGATCTCATTGAGGTGAGGGAGGCCGCTGAGGAAGCAGGCTCCTCCAGCGATACACTGGCAAAGATAGACGATGCCATAAGGGCTGCGGGCGGCGGACTGGGTGGCGGAGAGGCGGCCGTTTCGGACGAAAATACAGACCTGACTTCGGATCAGATACTGGCGACAGTTGAGGCCACATTGGGTAAATCCGTAGGCGAAGCCACTCCTGCAGAGATGGCGGCAGTGATAAATGCGTTAAACCGCTATGCGCGCATGGGGAATGCGGCCGCAAATACTCTGGTAAACCGTTTTGATACAGAGGAAAAGGCCAAGAAAAATCCGTATATCTATCAGCAGTACAGGGATAAGGCCGTAGAATATGCAAGTTTAAAGGCTATAGGAGCAGTTACGGATTACCGCTATCTCTACGATGGGAGCAAGCGAGTGGCAACCCTGGCAAACGGCGGAGTAGCCTATACATTCACTTCCTTTAAGGACATGGTAGGGATGAATGGCGGAGATTCTGCCGAACTGGAAAAGAGCGTTGTATTCCAGGCCGTACCTTATATATCTGAAGCCGATGCGCAGAGCTATTTCCAGTGCAGCAGCGAATATATTAACGGTACGCAGGATGCCGTTATCACCACGGCAGGCAACCAAAAGATCGCAGACGATATACTGTCTGCCCTGACGGCTGGCTGATAGCCATGCCTTTTAAGGCACATTTGCCGAAGGAGGCATGGCTTCAGGGCCAAAACTATAAGAAATGAGGAAGCATGGCTGATTATCCCATTATTGCTGATGTCAGCGCATATATAGTGAGGATGCTTAGGGAGAAGATGTGTCCTGAGCCCATACCCTCACCTAATAATATAGAGATATCTTCCCCGCTCTCGCAGGACGTGGACTATATAGTGGGGCTCTATCTGTATGACATACAGGAAGAACTTCAGGTAAACCAGCCCAGATTCGAGCAGAGGGGAATGGTGCAGCTTTCCAAGTCGCCTAGACCATACGCATTATATTATATGGTCTTTATAAACGGCTCCTCCCAGATGGGACTAAAGGCGCCGGATATACAAAAAATCATCGGACGCGTGGCCCAGATAGTCAATGACAACAATTCAGTGCGCCCCGATGAGCTGCAGTCGTGGCTGGAGACCAGAGAACCTCCAATAGTGCTGTCCCAAGCGAGGATAAGCCTGGAGGAAAAGGTCCGGGTGTGGCAGGCTATAAGCAAGCCCTATCAGATAAGCCTGTTCTACAAGGCGGCGCCCGTATTCCTGTCCAGCGGCGAAGTCATCACTACGCCGAGGGTTGCGGATGCCCAGTTTTCACTGCATATTACTGGAGAAGACGAGCCTGCAGTACGGACGGGGTAAATACCTGTCCCGGCTCGTAAGTACGCCCCTTAAAAGGGCAGGGGGCGTGGCAAAGGTCCCTCATTAACAAAAAAATGGTTAAAAGGGATGCACAGAGGAAAGGGGGTAAAAGGAAACGTGAATGCTTCTTTTGTCATCCGTTCGAGGCTGGATCTCCTTATCCGGCTTACGGATACGACTACGGGAGCAGCAGTAAACGAGGCCAATGCAAGATTCTGGAGAGATGGAGAGGCCGCATTGCCGGAGCGCAGGGGCGATGGAATGTATGTCTTCATAAATACCGGCAGGGAAGACTTTCTCATGCGAATAGCGGTCTATGGTTATGAAGACTATGAAGCCCAGGTGGTATATGAAGGCCTTGACAGCATCATGCCGACCCTGGAGGTTTTCCTGATACCGTCAGAGAGAATTTTAGGGGCCGCACAGTTCTTAAGTTTCCAAGGGACCCTTTCCAACCTCAAGGAAATGGAGGCCTTGAACCTGTCCCGTCCGGCAGCTTTCCTGCAGGACTTCAAAAAAAAGACTTTAAAGGCCAGTCTTTATGGGAGCAGCGGGGGGCAGCTAAGGATCAGGGATACCTGTTACGGTTTACTGTACGCAGAAAAGCAAAAATATGAAAAAATAGTTGTGAAAGAGTACAGGCCGCCCCTGGTTGCAATTCTTATGAGCGAACTGAAGGAAGAATTTAAGCCGAATACGCCTATTTATCCCATAATAACAGGGAGAGTAGGCAAGGAGGGGGATTTCCTCCTCCGCATAAGGGATGCCGGAGGCGATCTAAGGTTTATGCTCAGATATGTGATTGGGGAAAATGAGTATTTTAAGGAGCTGGACTTCCGTAATCTGCCGGAACCACAGTCGCTGCTGCCTGTATCAGAAGATACAGAAGAAAGGGCGGCAGAGGACGTGGAAGCTTCAGAAACGGCAGAGGCTTCGGAAGAGGCCGGTAAAGCAGGGAAGGAGCCTCAATTGCTTTCCAGTAATAAGTCAGAAATTGCAAAAACCACCGCAATAGAGGAGGAATGATCTTGAGCCAGCTAGTGGTAATGACAGCAAACTGCATGTGCAGCTTCGGCACGGCACCGGCGCCACTTAAGGTTACGAGCCAGGCCATGGTGATAGCCGGAGGGAAGCCCTGCGCTACCATTGCAGATGTAGGGCCCATGAGCAATGTAGGACCTTTTGGGATGTGCACTACGCTTACCAATCCCATGGTGGCCTCGGCTACAACGGCCGCATTGGGAGTGCTTACCCCGCAGCCCTGCGTTCCCGTACCTGCGGGAACCTGGCTTCCTACCAAGCCAAAGATACTCATCAATAATAAACCATGCCTAAGCTCGGACAGCAAGCTAATATGCAGCTATGCAGGACAGATATCCATCAGCATGCCGGGGCAGACTACGGTTCAGGCGGAGTAGCTATTTGAATTAAGGAGCCTCAATTCCATATATGGTATTGGGACAGATAGCACGGAAAGTCACTTAATATAGGAGGAAGATATATGGCTGAATATTTATCGCCAGGCGTATATGTGGAAGAATATGACAATTCACCGCGGACAATAGAGGGAGTTGGAACCAGCACAGGCGGTTTCGTGGGCCTTGCAGAGAAAGGCCCTGTAGTGGGCGTTCCGCAGCTCATTACCAGCTTAAAGGATTTCCGCGCAAAATACGGCGGATACTTAAGCGAATTTGCTTATGGCGAATACAGGTATCTTGCCAACAGCGTTGAGCAGTTTTTTGACAATGGCGGAACCCGCTGCTATGTAATGCGCGTGGCCCCTTCGGATGCAAAGCCTGCAAGTGCAACAAAAGGCATAATGAAGGTGGAAGCCAGCAATCCCGGCACCTGGGGCAACAAGGTGCAGGTTTTCTTAAGTACCGTCAAGAAGACAAAGATGCAGATCCTGGAAAAGGTCGAGAATGGATACATGGCAAAGAGCGTCGAAGGCTTCAGGGAAGGCGACCTTCTGGAATTCGAGGGCGAATACAACAAGATAGACACTATCTTTGACAATGTCGTGACCTTTGAGAAGGAGCTGCCGGAAGCGGCCATAGACAATGCCATAGTACCCAAGGCTTTTCTTTATCTCGTGACAGTGAATATAACTGTGAGGAGCGGGGACGACGTAGAGGACTATGCTGACCTTTCCTTCAATATGTCATCCCCCCGCTATGCAGGGTCGAGGCTCGCTCTGAGCGAATTAGTAAAAGCAGAGTTTGATCCCCTGCTGGAGTGCGAGAATCCCGTGGGCGCCATCCTGGGAGAGGAGCAGGAGAGCGGCATGTTCATACTGGAGGGCGGAACTGACGGGTCTGTCAGCAGCATAAATGCCGCCACATTCATAGGGGAGGACAACGGCCCCGGCAAACGCACAGGCCTTACGGCCTTTGTGGAGAACAATGTTGTCAGCATGATGTGCATACCCGGTATCACCATTCCTGAGGTCATAGTCTCCCTGGTGGGCCACTGTGAGAATTTAAAGAGCCGCTTTGCGATTCTGGATATGCCTAAAGACCTCTATAAGACAGAAGATCTCATTACTTACAGGAATATGGTGGATTCCACATACTGCGCCATGTACCATCCCTGGATACAGGTATTTGACCGCTCGTCCAATAAGCCGGACTTCATACCTCCTTCAGGCGCAGTGATGGGCGTGTATTCAAGGACAGACATAAACAGGGGCGTGCACAAGGCCCCCGCAAATGAAACTGTTTTCTGCTCAGGCTTAAAGACCAACTATAATAAGGGAGAGCAGGACATACTGAATCCTGAGGGCATCAACCTTATCCGCGCCCTTCCCGGCCAGGGCATAAGGGTGTGGGGCGCAAGGACCGCATCCAGCAATTCGGCATTCCGCTACGTCAACGTGCGGCGCTTATTCATCTTTGTGGAGGAAAGCATCAAGGCCAATACGAACTGGGTGGTATTTGAACCCAATGACGCTACGCTGTGGCAGAGAGTGAATATCACTGTCTCCAACTTCTTAGATACGCTCTGGAGGAATGGAATGCTGGCAGGAAGCACGGCGTCGGAAAGCTATTTCGTGGAGATAGGCCCGTCTACCATGTCACAGGATGATATCCTGGGAGGAAGGCTTATCTGTAACATAGGCATTGCGCCTTCAAGGCCCGCCGAGTTCGTAATCTTCAGGGTCACCCAGCATACTGCGCAGTCTGCTGGAGGCTGATGATTATTGGCATTTACAGTATCAGGATGGTAAAAATATGGAAATATTTTTATCGTTTATGAAAATACATGCGCAGTATTGATTGAGATATTGCAAATAGTCGCCTATTAGAGGAGGATATATAATGGCAGATGCATATTCAAATGCGGGAAATTCCTACTATCCCTTAACAAAGATGAATTTCCTTGTGACGGTGGACACCCTCACAGGGATGGGAGCCTTCAGCGAGGTGACCGGCGTTGAGGCATCGGTGGATGTCATAGAGTTCCGCCAGGGCAATTCAGGCTCCTTGGCCCCAGTGAAGATACCGGGACTTGTAAAGCATGGGAATGTGACCTTCAGGTTTGGTTATGTAAAAGGGACTGACATCAAAAGCTGGATACAGGAGTGCGTGAGCGAGATAAGGGGCGAGATTCCCAGGCACAATGTGACCATAGAGCTCATAGATATAAATGAAGGGGCTCCGAACTCTCGTGTCGATAGCAGCCAGGGGCCGTTACAGTGGGTCTTAAGCAATGCCTGGGTGGCGAAGTATAATGCGCCTGACTTGGATGCAAAGACTTCTGATGTGGCTATTGAGAGCATGGAAGTGGCGTACGAGGAACTTGTGATACCTAACGGATGAGCATAAATGGATGAGGCCGGTGGCGCAGGGAATTTAGCCGTGATTGTGGCGCGCCGCCGGCGTAGGCTCATTGACGAAATGACAGGTCATTTTGTCAATGGATATAAGCAAGGAAAAGCCTCCGGATTGCATTACCGTGGTCCGGAGGCTGTGCCATAGAATAGCTGACAGGAAAAACGCCCTTTACGCTTCTGGAAGATTATCAAAAGCTGCTGTAATTATTCAAAAACCCCCTCTCAGCCACTCAAAACGCAGGGAACAGGCTGTTTTGATATTTTTCCAGAGGTGCAAATAGACGGGAAATTAATAAAAGAGGTATTTATGGAAACAACATACGAATTCACATTGCCCAAGGGCTATATGGACAAGAGCGAGGAACTGCACAGGAAGGGGCGTATGCGCCTTGCTACAGCCGGGGACGAGATAGCATCTACGAGGGACCCAAGGGTACTCTCAAATCCTTCTTACCTTACAATTGTCATTCTGAGCAAGGTCGTGACAGAGATAGAAGGCCTGGATGCGATAACAGCGACTACATTGGAGAAGCTCTTTACGGCAGACCTCGCCTATCTGCAGGATATGTACCAGAGGATAAATGATATAGAGCCTCCCATGATGCGGGTGGTCTGCCCGGAATGTGGCAAGGCCTTTGAGGTGCCGCTAAATTTTACTCAAGAGGGATAAGGCTATATCCGGAAGAGGATATGTATAGGGAGATGGCCTTCATTTCCTACTATTTCCACTGGGGGGAGGGGGAGGTCATGGCCCTGGACCATGTGGGCAGGAGGCGCTGGTGCAGGGAAATCTCCGAAATTAATAAAAAGCTGAATCCCTCTAAAAAGGAGAATCAAGAAAAGAGCATCCTGGATATGGTCGCTATCAAGAAAGGGATGTGAAAATGGTTTTGGAGCTATCGCTTTTTAAGCTCCTAAGAAAAAGGCCGTAAGAAGGCTGTAAATTAAGAACTAGGGAGGGCTCATGAGCATATTTGGACTTGGGGATGGGTCATATCCAGCAGTTGCATACAATTTTGCGCTGCAGGTCGAGGGAGCGTTTTTTGTCCCCTGTAAGAGCGTACATAGCTTTACCAAGGAAAATGAATATGAATATATACAGGAGGGGGGGCTCAATGACTATGTGCACATGCGCCGGAAATCCGTCTCCAAGCCTTTTACCTTCCAGGTAGAGCGCTATGTGGGCATGGATCTCCTTGGCCTCGACCCTATGCCCAATGGGACTGAGTTTGCGCTTCCCATACTTCTCTGGGTAAACCGCTACCAGGCCACTAATGCCACGGGGATACTGGGGGATTCCATTCCTGTAAGGCTCTACACCTTCACAGGATGCAGGGTCACTGAAAAGACCTTTGGGGAACTGGATGCGGAGAGAAGCGGCCTCCTTATAGAGACAACTACCATAGCCTACCACCAGGTGACCACAATAAACAATCCTGCTACGAGCCTTGTTAAGACGCCATGGGATGCAAGGCTGAATGAGCCGCAATATGCAAAAAGACCTAAAAGTGTCGGTAAAAATAAGGACCTCATAAAAAAATGGGAGCCAAAAAAACCGGAGCAGCATTTCGCTAAATGGCCCAGTTCTACACAAAAAAATGAAAGCCTTAAAAAGAAATGGGATGCCAGTGATCCAAAGAAGCATATAGCGAAAACCGATCCAGAGACTCCAAAGATTGAAAAACTTATAAGGAAATGGGATGTCAAGAACGATGAGTCGTCCCATAGCTCTAATAGACCTGCAGACGCTGGTGCGCCTAAGAATGCAGGGCTTCAAAGAAAGTGGGATGCCGCAAACGATGCCGCCACTCATAGTTCTAAAAGACCGGCGAACTTAGGCACGCCTAAGAATGCAGGGCTTCAGAGAAAGTGGGATGCCACAAATGATGCCGACACCCATAGTTCTAAAAGACCGGCGAACTTAGGCGCACCTAAGAATGCAGGGCTTCAGAGAAAGTGGGATGCCGCAAATGATGCCGCCACCCATAGCTCCAAGAGGCCGGTGGTCACAGGTACACCAAATCCGAATAAGAGTAAGTGGCCCGCGAATAAAAGGGCCCTCATGGCAGCTATGCTGTCAGGGAGGTAGGATAGGCTTTGCTCACCCTAAAAGCTCCTATAGATATAGTGTCAAATACTTCCTTAGTGCGTGACCCTATGGCTTTCTACAATAGGATAAACGGCAATTATTCCCTCATGGGTTCCAGGATAAGCGAGGAGGATCTCTTACATGCTGTCACCATGCCCCCTGAAATCTATGTGGCAGAGGGAGGCATGACGAGCCTTGTGGAGCAGAATAGGACAATTAACCACAATGAGGAAAAGATAGAGGTCTTAAATAATGTCCTTAACAGGATCATGGTCTCAGGCAACGTGCAGCTCACCTACCAGGACAGGGCATATATCACGGATGTGCTATATAAGCTGGGGATAAAGGACGACCGCAGGTTCATGAGGGAAGTGAAGAAATTCATGGAGGAGACCAACAATACCTCCGCCCTTATAGACCTGTACCTTAAGAGGGGAGGGGATGTAAAGTCCCTCCTTGAACAGCTGGAGGAGATCAATAAGAATACAGTCACAAGCACTGAGAATACTTATCCATTAAATCTAAGGACAGAGGAAGAACTTAATAATTTCAGGCAGTACGCTGGCAATACACAGCTTAGCATTAATACGGATATTACTAAAATACTGCAGGAAAAAGGAGAAAATGAGCGCATAAGGGAATATGTCGAAACCGTATTCGGCCCCGGATTCGTAGATACTGCCGCAACCGGTACGGATGCAACAGAGGCTGTATCAGAACTGCGTGAAAGCACGAGCGAACTCGTACTGGACAATAGGCAGGAACCTGTGGAAAAAAGCAGGGAAGTCATTAGGGAGAGCAGGGAAACAGAGATAAATGATTTCAGGACCGAGATAGAAAGGGTCATATCAGGACAGAAGGATGCAAGGGATTTAATAGATATTTACATAAGGCGGGGCGGCGACATAAGGACACTGGTCCAGAATCTCCAGAAAAGGAGCTATAGCCCCAACATTACAGAAGAGAAAAGAGTAAGCGAGGGCGGCACTTATACAGAGTCCAGGACGGAAAACAGGCAGTATACTGAAGAAAGCAGGACCGAAGTCTTTAATGCGGCCCCCATCACACAGGAAGAGAATGTCAATGTAGAGGAGCTTGCCCGGTATGCCATAGAGAATGTGAGAGGGGACACAAGGGAAAATATAGATAATAGGACCATAAGAGAGGGCGGAGCTTACTTAGATAACAGGATAGACGGAAGGAGCTATACAGAAACTGCCACATATACAGGCACGGAGCTGGAATATAATTATATAGATGAGAGCAGCAGTGTAGAAGAGCTTAGACTATATGCCTCCGAAACCGTGGGACGAGAGCTTAAGGAGCTTCTATTAAGCGACAGGCAGTTTCTTAGGGAGAATACCCTTAGGGAGGATGTAAAAGAGAGCCTTGTGCGCTTAGAGGAGGCTGTGGCAGGCATAGCTGAGAGGCCTGCGCCTAGTGAAACTACAGTATCCCCGTCTGTGGCAAGAGAGGGAAGACCCTCGGTAAGCCCCCCTGTAAGGGACAGGCGGCTGAGCCAGAGAGAAATGATGGAGATACTTTCCAGAGGGAGGGCGCCATCAGCTGAAGAAGCAGAGAGGCTCAGGGACGTAAGAGAGCCCAGAGACGGCAGCGGAGAGGAAGGCGGCCGGACAGCGGGCAGGGAAGAGAGAGAGGAAGGGGAGACAGGCACTGCTGCTGAGGCTCCTTTACCCGAAAGGGAAATACCTGCAATAGGGAGGGAGCCCCTTGCAGAGACCGTATATAGCGAGAGAGCAAGGGATTTCATTAAAACTGTAGAAGACAGGCTGAGGACAGAAGAAGCAACGGAGATAGTGGACCGTTTTGCCTCTGAGAGGATGTCTATCTGGAGTGAGACAAGTGAAGAGTCTGTCTACAGGCAGTGGGAGAGTGGCGTAGAGCGCATATTCTATAGGGAGGATGAGGAGCCCGACATAGAATTTACAAGGGAGTTTTTCGAGGTCCTAAGGGAGGCAGTCCCTGCCACGGCTGAGATTCCTGAGGCTATTAAGGCTCTGGAGCCCGGAGAAACTCCGACAGTAAATGAAATAGATGAGATACTGCCTTGGATAAGGAACAGGGAAGTATTTTCGTATTTCCGTACCATGCAGAGGGAACTGCAGAGGGAGACGGAGACAAGAAGCATGAGGCCCGGACAGGCCGCATTAGATGCCGCAGCCCCTCAAAGGCAGGAGAGCCGTGTAAGGGAAATCGACAGGGAGAGAAACAGAGATTTCTTTAGGAGCATAGAGAATAGGCTAAATATCAGGGAAGC